>NZ_DAIUJO010000063.1:3246-22028 GCF_036848755.1 Sinomonas sp.
CCTCGTCGCCCTCGTCGCCCTCGTCGTATTCGTCCTCGGCGTACTCGTCCTCGGGCTCCTCGCCTTCGGCCTCTCCTTCCGGGGCTTCCTGCTCCGGGGCTTCCTCCTCGGGCTCCTCCTCTTCGGGCTTTCGCCCCTTGGGCCGCTTGCGCAGAGCAGCAGCCGCGAGGCCTGTCGCAGAGCCAACCGTCTGGCCAGCCGTGTCGGTCGCCTTGCCAGCGGTTTCGGTCGCGGTTCCAGCCGCCTTGCCGGCGGCCTCCTTCGGGGCCTTGAGCCTTTCTGCCCGGTTCTGCAGGTTCTGGCTGAGGGAGCCGACGCCCTTTGCCGCCGCGGTGATCGCCGCCCCTCGGGCCGCTTGTGCAAGAGTTCCCGTGACCTGATCCACGAGGCGCTTGGCCTCCGGGGACGAATCGAGAACCTTCGTGGCCCTTCCGATGATGTCTCCCCGGTGGGTCATGAGTTGCCGGCCTCCGAGGGCCCCGGCCACCGTGATGGCCAGTTTCATTTTTCTGGTCCTGCCGAGCAGGTAGCCGCCGAGCAATACGGCCGCCATTTTCGCCCTACCGTCCACGGGAGCCTCCGTCCGTGTTAAGGCTGCATTTAGATATGTATTTGCTCCGTCCCAGAGCTGCGGCTCACCTGGAGTCGGGCTCCGAAGCGGAGCGTGCGCTGGAAAGCACATCGCGTTTCCGGCGTGACCTCACGATCCCACAGGGCCTCGCTGCCCGCTAGGGTGCAAAAGCGAGACAAGGCTCCTGACGGGCCTCGCGTACATGGACCCTCATTACCCGCGTACGGCGCCCTAAATCACCGGGTTTCTGCGCGACGGGTATGGACTTTTCCCGCGGCTGGGCGTACGAGAGGCGTCGGAGAAATGTGGTCCGTCGCGGACGTCGGGAGGGAAGCAGTCAGGCGCTCACGGCAACGCGGGCGAGCGGCTCGGCAACCGAGCTCCGACGTCTGGCGCGCGTGGGAGAAGCGCGGCGACACGGCAGGGTTGGCCCTGAGGGTCAACAGCGGTGCCGACGCGGGGCTTGCGCTCGGCGACCCGACGCTCGGCGCGACCCTCGTGGAAGGGCCGCTTCCCGCCGTCGTCGTTCTCCGGGCTCACCCGGGATGGGGGCCGCCGAAACGGGTGGGGACGAGGTCGGCCCGCTCGGCTCCAGAGCGCACGAGGCCGAGGATCACCTCGGCAACCTCCTCTGCCTTCTGCGGTTCGGGGGCCCCTGCGCGCCTCGTCGGTCCGGCCCCGGCGCGGAGAACGTGGTGGAACTCGGTCGCCGTGATGAACGGGTAGACGGTCGAGACCACGATGCCGGCGTCGGCGAACTCAGC
Source organism: Sinomonas sp. (assembly GCF_036848755.1). Classification (NCBI taxonomy): domain Bacteria; kingdom Bacillati; phylum Actinomycetota; class Actinomycetes; order Micrococcales; family Micrococcaceae; genus Sinomonas; species Sinomonas sp. The sequence goes on from NZ_DAIUJO010000063.1 coordinate 4,582, forward strand.
CCGAGCGACGGTGGAGAGCGTGCTCAGGGCCGCCTTCGACGCGGCGTACGCGCCCGCTCCCGGCAGGGGCCGCAGGGCCGTGCCCGAACTGACGTTGACGATGCTGCCCGAGCCTTGCGATCGCATGGCCGGGAGCACCGCCTGCATCACGACGAGCGGCGCCACGACGTTGAGTTCGAGGATCGCCCGGAAGTCGTCTGGGTCCACGTCCTCGAGGGGCTCATGGAGGCCCTGGCCCGCGTTGTTGATGAGAATGTCCACGCGCCCGTACCGCTCGAGGGCCGTTTCAACGAGGTTCCTGACCTGGCCCTCCTCGGTCACGTCGCAGCGAACTGCGATCGCGTCGGGGAGCTGCTCCGCGAGGGCGCTGATCCGCTCGTAGCGCCGCGCGGCAAGTACCACTCGGGCGCCCGCCTCCGCTGCCGCGCGTGCCGTCGCCGCCCCGATGCCGGAGGAGGCGCCGGTGACGATCATCACTGCCCCGTTCAGGTCCATGTTCGATCCTCTCCCCGGCTCTCCGGCTCTGCGGCTCTCCGGCCGGCGATAGCACCCATTCTCAAGGAAACGACTTTCGCACGACGACGGGCGGCGGCCTCCCCGAGGGGAAGCCGCCGCCCGCCGTCGTCCGTGGTGCTAGCGCTTCTCGGTGAGCCGGCCGCCGGCGATCCGCAGGCGACGCTCCGCGCGGCGCGCGACCGCAGAATCGTGGGTGACCAGCACGATCGTCAGGCCCTGCCGCCACAGCCCTTCGAAGAGGTCCATGATCTCATCGCGGGTACCCTCGTCGAGGTTGCCAGTAGGCTCGTCGGCGAGGAGGACCTTCGGCTGCTTGGCAAGCGCCCGCGCGATCGCGACGCGCTGCTGCTGGCCGCCTGACAGTTCGCCCGGCCGGTGGCCCGCGCGGTCACCCAGGCCGACCGAGGCGAGGGCTTGGGCGGCCCGTTCCGCGCGCTCCGCCGGCTTGAGGTGGAGAGGCTCGAGGCCCATCTCGACGTTCTCCTGAGCCGTGAGGGTCGGGATCAGGTTGAACGACTGGAAGACGAACCCCACCTCGGTCGCGCGGATGTCCGCGAGTTCGCGGTCGTGGAGGCGCGAGATTTCGCGCCCCGCGAGGCGCACGGTGCCTTTCGTCGGGCGGTCGAGCGCGCCGAGCATCTGCAGGAGCGTCGACTTCCCGCCGCCCGTCGGGCCTTGGATCGCGACGAGCTGGCCGGCTGCGATCGAAAGCGACACGCCGTCGAGCGCGCAGACCTCACGCTTGTGCTGCTTGTATGTCTTGCCGACGTCGTCGAGCTGGAACATCGGGACCGTAGCCGATTGGCCCTCCGGAGCCGGCGCGACCGCCGGGTTCTGAATGCTGGTCTGTTCCTGCACGGGTTCCTCCGCTGCTCTGTTGTCGATGCTCATCAGGCCAAGCTCCTCAACGCCTCGGCGGGCTGGAGGCGAGCCGCGCGCCAGCCGCCGACGATGCCCGCGATCAAGCCGCCGAGAATCGCGATGCCCACGGCGATGAGGACGACGGCGGGCGTCACCGGGGCGCCCAGCGCAACGTGGGTCGCCGAGCCGCCCAGGCCGGCGAAGCCGCCGCCCCCTCCGCCGCCGAAGCCGCCGCCTGCCCCGTTTTGGCCTGCTGCGTTGCCGGCCGCGCGGGCGGCCGCGCCGAAGCCACGGGCGCCGCCGGCTCCCGCCGTGACTGTCGGGGCCACCATGTTGATGACGACGACGGCGATCAGGACCACCGCGATTCCCGCCACGCCGCCGATGAGCGACTGGACGAGGGATTCGCCGGCGACCTGCCGCACGATGCGGCCGTTGCGCCAGCCGATCGCCTTGAGCGTGCCGAACTCGCGGGTGCGCCGGGAGACGCCGGAGAGCGTCAGGAGCGCCGCGAGCAGGAAGGCCGCGGCGAGGACGGCGACCGAGAGCCACGTGCCGAGGCCCGAGATGAGGCTGGAGGCCGTCGAGAGCGAGCCGGAGACGTTCGAGGCGAGGTCGGCCTGCGTGTTGATCGTCTGCGACGGGAGTGCCTTCTGGAGGTCAGTCTTGAGCGTCGCGACCTGGTCCGAGGTCGAGGCTTGGACGTACACCGTGCTGACCTTGCCGGTCTCGGTCGAGAGGGTCTGTGCGACGTCGAGCGGGATGTAGACGTCCGCTGCGGTCTGCGAGTCGGAGCCGGTGGCCGAGACGATGCCGACGATCGTGAAGGTCTGGCCACCTACATTGATCGTCCCGCCGAGCGAGAGGTTCGCGGTGGTCGCGTACGCGGAGTCGATGACGGCGTTGTGCTGGCCGACGTCCTGGCTCCCGAGCGCGCGGCCCTTGGAGACGGTGGCCGAGGCGAGCGGCCCGACCTTGCCGGCGTTGCCGTCGACGCCGAGCACGCTGAACGAGTCGACGCCGAAGTTGCCGCCGAAGCGACGGCCTGCGCCGCTCTGTGACTGGCCTGTTTGCGACTGGCCCGTCTGGGATGGCGCCGTCGGTGCCGTGCCCGTGCTGTTCTGCTGCGCGACCTGGCCGTTCAGCGTGATGTTCGTGAGCGAGAGAGCCGCCGACGCGGCCTGCACGCCGGAAGTCTTCTGCACGGTAGCGAGCGACGTCGAGGCGAAGGTGGCAGAACCGCGGCCCGCGATCAGCCGGGACTGGTTGACCGACGTCGAGGAGCTCTGGCTGTTGTCGCCGCCCCCATTGAACTGGAAGCGCGGCCCCTGGGTGCCACCCGCGGTGGGCGCCGCCGGGGCCTGGGTGACGGTGATGTCGGTCCCGACGCCGTACACGCTTGCAAGGGCGGCCTTCTGTGCGTCGCGGACGCCGGCCGAGAGGGCGTTGACGACGATGACAAGGGCGATGGCCAATGCCAAGGCGATGGCGATGATGACGGTTTGTTTCCGTCTGCCTGACAGCTCGCGCCGCAGGTACCGAGCAAACATGGGTTCCTCCGTTGCGCGGACCCTCGCCGCGCCTAAGGAGACCGTAGGAAGCGAGCCTATGGCGGGGGCCGAAGGATGCTGTGCTCAGGCTGTGTCCCCCCTCCCGCTTGGTTTCGGGTACACCAACTCTCACTAGTTGGTGTACCCGAGTGGGTCCTGGGGGTGAGTTGGTGTACCCGAGTGGGTTCAGGGGGTGAGTTGGTGTACCCGAGTGGGTTCAGGGGGTGGTGGCGAGGGTCGGGACGGGGGCAGTCGACTCACGGACCACGAGCTGCGTTGCGAGTTCGACCCGGTGCGAATCGAGCTCCTCGCCCCGGGCCTGCCGCAGCAGGGTCCGCAAGGCGGTCCGGCCCATGTCGTGGAGGGGCTGCGCGACCGAGGTGAGGGCCGGGACCGAATCCTCGGCGAGGGCCGTGCCGTCGAACCCGACGAGGCTCAGCTCTTCGGGTACATGGATGCCGCGCCGCCGTGCTTCGCGGAGGACGCCGACGGCGATTGAATCGCTGCCGGCGAAGATCGCCGTGGGCCGCTCGTCGAGGGCGAGGAGCGCGGTCAGGCCCTCGACGCCGTGCTCCACGCGGAACCTCCCGTTCCGGATCAGCTCCGGGTCCACCTCGACGCCCCGTGACATGAGGGCGGACAGGTAGCCGTGGAGCCTGGCCTGATTGCACTCGGCGGAGTCTGGCCCGCCGAGATATGCGATCCGTCGGTGCCCGAGGTCGAGCAGGTGTTCGGCCGCAGCCTTGCCTCCAGCCCAGTTGGTTGCGCCGACGCTCACGACGTCGGACGGCGGCGGGTTGAGCGGGTCGATGACGACGACGGGGACACGTCGCCGCTGGAAGGCTGCGAGGTGGGACGCGGTGAGCGCCGACGTGACGACGATGATCCCGGATCGGTCTTCGTCGACTGTGCGCTGGGCCCGGCGCTCGAGGTCAAGGCTGCGCGAGGACACGTTGGCCGTGACGCTCAGCACCACCTCGACCCCGGCCGAGGCGGCCTGCGCGAGGATGCCGTCGAGGACTGACGAGGCGTAGTTCGAATTGATCGAGTCGAACGCCGCCTCGACAACGCCGGTGCGCGCCGTCGTCCTCCGCTGGCCGGGCGACTGATAGCCGGCTTCCTCGAGGGCGGCGAGAACCTTGGCGCGGGTCTCCGCCGCGACGTCCTCGCGTCCGTTGACGACCTTCGAGACGGTGGGAGTCGAGACGCCGGTCAGGCGCGCGATGGCGGCGAGGGTGGGCTTTCTGCCCGTGAGCGTCATGGGTGTCCTGAGCTTTCGAAAGAATTTCGCTGAGGGATAGTCTGCGAGACGTCAGGGGATCCGTCAATGCACCCAGAGACCTTTGGTTCAGGTCCTGAACTTTTTCTTCCCAACCCCTTGACCGTGACGCGAATCACGCCCTACGGTGACTTTGCTGCCGACAAGACGACGAAACATTTCGATACCTCGCCGGCAACTGCAAGCAAAGAACGACCGCCGAAAGCGGCGGGGGGCACCGCGTGGACGAGACGTCGGACGAGTCTCGTGGGAAGGGAGCAGAACATGACAGACCGGAGGCCGCTGCGTGTGGGCATGGTCGGGTACGCCTTCATGGGAGCCGCCCATTCGCACGCGTGGCGGACCGCGCCGAGGTTCTTCGACCTGCCGTTGGCCCCGGAGCTCGCCGCTGTGGCGGGGCGGGACCCGGAGCGGGTCGCGGCCGCGGCTGAGAAGCTGGGCTGGGAGTCGGCGGAGACGGACTGGCGCCGGCTCGTCGAGCGCGACGACATCGACCTGATCGACATCTGCACCCCGGGGGACACCCACGCGGAGATCGCGATCGCGGCGCTCGAGGCGGGCAAGCACGTGCTGTGCGAGAAGCCGCTGGCGAATTCGGTGGCCGAGGCCGAGCGGATGACGGACGCCGCGGAGGAGGCGGCGGCGCGCGGGGTCATGTCGATGTGCGGGTTCTCGTACCGCAGGACGCCGGCCCTGTCCTTGGCGAAGCGGCTCGTGGACTCGGGCGCGCTGGGGACGATCAGGCACGTGCGCGCGCAGTACCTCCAGGACTGGCTCACGGACGAGAACGCCCCGTTGACGTGGCGGCTGGACAAGTCCAAGTCCGGTTCCGGCTCGCTGGGGGACATCGGCGCCCACATCATCGACGCCGCCCAGTGGGTCACGGGGCAGGGCATCAGCGGGGTCTCGGCACTGCTGGAGACGTTCGTGAAGGAGCGGCCCATGGGCGGGGACTTCGTGGGCCTCGGCGGGGCGGGCCGCACGGGCGGGCCGAAGGGGCCGGTGACGGTCGACGACGCGGCGATCTTCTCGGCCCGGTTCGACGGCGGCGCGGCGGGAGCGGGCTCGGGTGCGATCGGGGTGTTCGAGGCAACGAGGTTCGCCTTGGGCCGGAAGAACGCGATGCGGCTCGAGCTCAACGGCTCGAAGGCCTCCCTCGCGTTCGACTTCGAGGACATGAACTCGCTGTGGTTCTACGACGCGGCCGAGGAGCCGAACGCCGGGTTCCGGCGGATCCAGGTCACCGAGCCCTCGCACCCGTACACGGGGCACTGGTGGCCGGTCGGCCACGGCCTGGGCTATGAGCACGCCTTCATCCACCAGGTGGTGGACCTCGTGGAGGCGATCGCGGCCGGGAAGCAGCCCGCGCCGTCGTTCGCGGACGCGCTCCAGGTCCAGCGCGTGCTGGAAGCCGTCGAAACGAGCGCCGCGGACGAATCACGCTGGACCAAAGTAGAAGAGGGAGCCTGAGCAATGACACGACCGATCACGCTGTTCACCGGGCAATGGGCCGACCTGCCGTTCGAGGAGGTCGCGCGGCTGGCCGGGGAGTGGGGCTTCGACGGGCTCGAGATCGCCTGCTGGGGCGACCACCTCGACCCGGTCCGCGCGGCGGAGGACGACGCGTACGTCCAGGACCGGCTGGACATCCTCAAGCGCAACGGGCTCGAGGTCTTCGCGATCGCGAACCACCTCACCGGCCAGGCCGTGTGCGACGACCCGATCGACGCCCGGCACCAGGGGATCCTCTCGGACCAGGTGTGGGGCGACGGCGACCCCGAGGGCGTGCGGGGGCGCGCGGCCGAGGTCATGAAGGCCACGGCGCGGGCTGCGGCGAAGCTCGGGGTCAAGACCGTCACCGGGTTCACGGGCTCCTCGATCTGGAAGGCGGTGGCGATGTTCCCGCCGGTCCCGGACGGGATGATCGACGCCGGGTACCAGGACTTCGCCGACCGGTGGAACCCGATCATGGACGTCTTCGACGAGGTCGGCGTCCGGTTCGCCCTGGAGGTGCACCCGTCCGAGATCGCGTACGACTACTGGACCGCCAAGCGCACCCTCGAGGCGATCGGGCACCGCGAGTCGTTCGGGCTCAACTTCGACCCCTCGCACTTCATCTGGCAGGACCTCGACCCGGTCATGTTCCTGCAGGACTTCGCGGAGAAGATCTTCCACGTCCACGTGAAGGAATCCATCCGCCAGCTCAACGGTCGCAACGGGCGCCTCGGCTCGCACCTGGCGTGGGCGGACCCCCGGCGCGGCTGGGACTTCGTCACCGCCGGGCACGGCCACGTCCAGTGGGAGCCGATCTTCCGCACGCTGAACGCGATCGGCTACGAGGGGCCCACGAGCATCGAGTGGGAGGACGCGGGCATGGACCGCCTCATCGGGGCACCGCAGGCGCTCGCCCTCGTGAAGCAGCTCGCCCAGATCGCCCCGCCCGCCGCAGCATTCGACGCCGCCTTCAGCAGCCGCTGACACGTTGCGCCGTCACGTCGGCAGGGTGCACACCCTGCGAAGGTGACGGCGCAACCTGGCTGGCCGAGCGTTCGGCGCCGTATTTGAGAACAAGCAAAGGACATCTGTGACAAGGACCAAGAACGCGCTCGTGGTGCGCGGGGGCTGGGACGGGCATCAGCCCGTCGAGGCCACCGACCTGTTCATCCCGCACCTCGAAGCTCACGGGTATGAGGTGCGGGTGGAGGAATCGCCCAAGGTCTACGCTGACGCCGAGTACATGGCGGGGGTGGACCTCGTGATGCAGTGCATGACGATGTCCACGATCGAGAAGGACGAGTTCGAGGGGCTCCGGGCCGCCGTCGAGAACGGCACCGGCCTGGCCGGCTGGCACGGCGGAATCGCCGACTCGTACCGGAACACCTCGGACTACCTGCACCTGATCGGCGGCCAGTTCGCGTGCCACCCGGGCAAGCATCCGGACGAGCGGATCGGCGAGCAGTCGGACAACTACGTCCCGTACACCGTGAACATGCTCCCGGCCGCCGCTTCGCACCCGATCACCGAGGGCATCGGGGACTTCGACCTCGTCACCGAGCAGTACTGGGTCCTGGCGGATGACTATATCGACGTCCTGGCCACCACGACCCAGAAAGTCCGCGAGTGGGACCCGTGGCACCGCGAGGTCACCTCGCCCGCCATCTGGACCAGGGAGTGGGGCGCCGGGCGGATCTTCGTCTGCACGCCGGGGCACAGGGTAGAAGTCCTACGGGACCCCAACGTCCGCACCATCATCGAAAGGGGCCTGCTGTGGGCGAGCCGGTGAACACCGAGAGGCCGATGAGGGTCGGCATCATCGGCTGCGGGAAGATCGTGGGCCAGTATCTGGCGAGCTTCCGTCAGCTTGAGGGCGTGCGGCTCGTTGCTGTCGCCGACATCGACATGGAGCGGGCGCGCGCCGTCGCTGCTGAGTGGAACGACGGCGGTGAGCACGACGGCGGTGTCCGCGCCGTGGGCGTCGAAGAGCTGCTGGCCTCGCCCGACGTCGACCTCGTCCTGAACCTGACCATCCCTGCGGCACATGCGGAGGTCGCGCTCAAGGCGATCGCGGCCGGGAAGTCCGTGTATGGGGAGAAGCCCCTCGCGGCGACCACGGTGGAGGCCCGCCGGGTGCTGGACGAGGCGCGCGAGGCGGGGGTCGTCGTCGGCTGCGCGCCGGACACGGTGCTCGGAACCGGCATCCAGACGGCGCGGAAGGCGATCGACGACGGCCTGATCGGCGATCCGGTGGCGGCGACCGCGACGATGGTCACCCCAGGCCACGAGCGCTGGCACCCGAACCCGGACTTCTACTACCAGCCCGGCGGCGGCCCGCTGCTGGACATGGGCCCCTACTATGTGTCGGCGCTTGTGACGCTTCTGGGCCCGGTCGTCTCGGTGACCGGGGCAGCTAGCCACACTCGCTCGGAGCGCGTGATCGGCTCGGGTCCACGGGCGGGGGAGAAGATTCCCGTGGAGATCGACACGCACGTCACAGGTGTGCTGGTGCACGAGTCGGGGGTGCTCTCGACCCTCGTGATGAGCTTCGACGCCGTCGCAACGCACTCGTCCAACATCGAGGTCCACGGTTCGATGGGGACCCTCGCCGTGCCCGATCCGAACCACTTCGACGGCGACACCCGCGTGTTCAGGCTCGGGGGCGCCGAGTGGGAGACGCTGCCCGTCTCGGCAGGGTATGTCGGTTCGGGGCGGGGTTACGGGATCGCAGACCTCGCGTCGACGCCGCCGGGAGAGGAGCCGCGCGCGGGAGGGACCCTGGCGTTCCACGTGCTCGACGTCATGGAGTCACTGCTCGACTCGGCCCACAGTGGCAAGGCCGTCGCGGTGACGAGCCGGGCCGAGCGGCCGAGCGCCGTCCCGCTGACGGATCGCAGGGGGTGAATCGCAGTGTCTGCGCAACTTCGGCACGTTCACTTTCCATCTTTTGCTTGCGCATCGTCAAAAGTCCTTCTAGGCTCACCTGTGAAGCAGCTCACTCGACGACCGCCTCCCTCCTCATCGACCGAGAGGACACCTGTATCGATGGCGTACCCAGTCCAGGTCGTCAGCATCCGCACTCGGCTGAAAGGTGAAAAGCCCACGAGATCCTAGAAAATCTGCAACATATGTGGGACTCAGTGCGAATGGGCTGACGTCGCCTTGGTTGGATTTGATCGGCATAACACTACAATTTCTGCGTTGCAAAGAAAGTCAACCTGCAAGGAAATAGCCTTTGCGCTCGGCTCTTTTAAATGTGGCGCATCGGAGCGCTTTCTAATCTCAATGAGGAGTACGGGGTCCGCGGCTTCGGCCGCTGATTCCATCGGAAGGAGTCATCAATGAATGGCAATTCGTCGACCCGCACGAACTTCAGCCGTCGTGGCTTTCTTGGCCTAGCCGGCGCCGCAGCATCAATCCCGCTCTTGGCTGCCTGCAACGGGGGGTCCAGCGGAGGCGGCGGCAGCAGCAAGCAGATCAAGTTCTGGAATATGCCGTGGGGCAACACTGCCTTCAACCCGCTCGACAAGAAGATCACGGAGGCCTACAAGCCCGCCAACGGCCTGCCGTCGGCGACCTACCAGGAGATCCAGTGGGCGAACTTCACCCAGACGTTCTCCTCCGCGGTGGCTTCCAACACCGGGCCGGCCGTGAGCTCTGGCGGTGGAACCCAGGCGTTCCAGTTCGAGTCGCAGGGCGCTATCGCCTACGCGGACAATCTGCTGAACAGCTGGAAGAACAACGGGCTGTACAACGACTTCCTGCCCGGCCTGCTCGACGCCATGAAGGTCCCCAAGGGCTACGCGGCCGTTCCGTACAACCTGGACATGCGCGTGCTGTGGTACAGCAAGTCGCTCCTCGCCCAGGCAGGGGCCAACGTTCCCACCGACTGGCAGTCGTTCCTCGACACGTGTGCCGCGCTGAAGAAGATCGGTGTCTACGGCTACGGTACGAGTGCGGGTGCTGGCAGCTTCACCGGCGGCCACATCCTGGTGAGCTGGATGATCAACAACGGCGGCGGCCTGTTTGATTCGAACCAGCAGCCCAACTGCGTCACGCAGGAGAACATCGACGCGATGAACTTCGTGCTCGAGTGCGTGAGCAAGGGCTACGTCGACCCGGCGAGCCCGACCTACACGAGCGCGAATGCCCAGTCGCAGTGGAAGGCGAAGAAGTTCGGCATGGGCTTCGACACTGCCGGTCTCGCGCAGAACGTGGGAGGGGACGCGCTCAACGATCTCGTCGTGGCGAGCCCGCTCACCAGCCCGAACGGGAAGAAGGGTGCTCTGTACTTCCCGAACAACATCATGATGTACAAGAACACCCCGAGCCAGCAGGGCTCCGAGGCGTTCCTCACCTACTACTACCAGAACATGAGCCCGCTCTGGACTCAGGCCACTGGTATCGGGCTCCCGCCGCTCAAGTCGATCACCCAGACGAAGGAGTTCCAGTCGAACGCCAACAACGTCAAGGTCATCAACGAGTGGCAGCCCATCTCGAAGACCTGGGCTGCCCCGGGCGGCACCGCGCTGTTCCTCGGAGTCACGACCGTTGACGGCACCCCGGCCATGGACACCTTCACCCAGTCGATCCTCGGCGGCAAGACCGACGCCAAGTCGGCGCTGACGACTCTTCAGAACGCCATCAAGGCGAACATGAAGTCCTAAGGAATGGGTGGGTCCCCCGGGCCTTTCCGGGGGACCCACTCGGCCTATCGTCGCCAGAGAGAGAGAAGTAATGTCGACAAGCTCCATCGCCGACCAAATGGGCCGCGCAAAGCGCGGCGTCGGTATCGCCGGCAGCGGCCGCTCGGCCGGGCCAAGAAAGAATAGGCGTCTTCGCGCCAAAGGCTGGACCTACATCATCTTCACGGCCCCGGCGCTCATTCTCCTGCTGCTGATCAACCTCTATCCGGTGATCTACGCCGCATACCAGTCCCTGCGAAATGGCACCCTGATCCAGGGCGGCGACTTTGTCGGGTTCGCCAACTATGTCAATACCCTCGTTTCGGGCAATCTGAGTCCCGCCTTCTGGCAGGCGGCGCTCTTCACGCTCATCTTCACCTTGGTCGGCGTCTTCGGCAGTTGGGTGATTGGGCTCGTGCTGGCACTGCTTCTCCGAACCCGCATACCGGCCGGCGGGGTGTTCAAGGTCCTCCTGCTCCTGCCTTGGATTGTGCCCGTCGTGGTGTCGGCATTCTCATGGAACTGGCTCGTGGCCACCCCTCAGAGTCCGTTCCCGATGCTGGCTCAGGCTCTCGGACTCGGGAACGTGCTCTTCCTCGCAAATCCAACCCTCGCCAAGGTCACGGTCTGCGTCTTCAAGGTCTGGATCAGCTTCCCCTTCATGATGATGATGATGAGTTCGGCGCTCGCCTCCGTGGACAACAATGTCTACGAGGCCGCGAAGGTTGACGGCGCTGGCAGCTGGCAGGCCTTCACCCAGATCACGCTTCCGCTGATCTCGCGCTCGACGTACATCAGCTGGATTCTGATGACGATCTTCTGCGTCAACGACTTCCCGACGATCTTCCTGCTGACAGGCGGCGGCCCCGTGGGCTCCACGACGTCGCTTGTCGTCCTTGCCTACCGCACGGTCTTCGAGAACTTCCAGGTCGGTCCTGGCGTTGCGATCGCCTTCATGACCACCATCGTCCTGATCGTGGTCTCTGTCCTTCTTTACCGCCAGATTCGAAAGGCGAGCGTCGAATGACCATCGAAACCGTACGCGCGTCGGCTCAGTCGACCCCACGCGGGCCAAATGCCCGGCGGCGCCGGCTGGAAGAGGCCGGTATGCGCGGGCGCTGGTGGCGCTTCCTGCTCATCCTGGTCATCACCGCCGTCGTCCTCGTGCCGATTGTCGCGATCTTCTTCCTCTCACTGCAGCCCTCGCTCGGCAGCACGACCACCTCGGCGTTCACGTTCGAGAACTTCACGAATGTGTTCACCCAGACCGGCGTGCTGACCTGGCTGGACAACAGCCTCCTCGTCACCGTCGTGACGGTGATCGTCTCGGTGGTGGTCGCTGCGCCCGCGGGGTATGTGCTCTCGCGGGGCCGCAACAAACTCGTGTCCGGATTCTCGCTCGTGCTCTTCATCGTGCAGTCCCTGCCGGTGGTCACGGCCGTCATCCCGCTCTTCATCCTGTTTGCCCAGCTCGGCCTGGTCGACAACCTGACCGGCGTCATGATCATCTACGTCGGTTCCACGATGTCGGTCGCAATCTGGATGATGGCTGCCTACTACGACTCCATCCCGATCGCCTTGGAGGAGGCGGCCTGGATCGACGGGGCTTCAGTGTTCGGCGGCTTCACCCGCGTGGTGCTGCGCAACTCGCTCCCGGGCATTCTCTCGACGGCAGTCTTCGCCTTCCTGCTCGCCTGGAACGACTATCTGGTGGCGCTGGTGTTCCTTCGCTCGGACGTCAACTACACGTTCCCGGTCGGCCTGGAGACGTTCTTCCAGCAGAACGCCACCGACTGGGGCCCGGTCTCGGCGTGTGCAGTGATCATGATGCTTCCGCCGATCCTCCTGTTCTCCGTGCTGAACAAGTACTTCAGCGTCGGCGGCATCGGCGGGTCGCTCGCGGGACGCTAAGCCCCGCGGAACACGCAGAGCAAAGGTCGAGGTCTTCGGGCAGGTGGTGATGAACCATCCGCCCGAAGGCCTCGACCTTTGTTCTGCAAGCGCCCTTGATGGCGAACGTACAGCGCGTTGATGCGGAACGTACCGTCTGTCGTGTGCTTTCAACCGGACAGCCCGACCAGGCCTGGGCCTGGTCGGGCTGCTGAGTCGGGCTGGACTGACGAGGGGAGCCGGGCTACTGCGTGCCGGCGACGAGTGCGGCGTCAGCCGCGAAGTTGCCCAGGTCGCCCGAGGCCTGCCCGGCTTGGGCGAGGGCGTGCAGGCGCCGCCAAGCCGCCCGGTGCGCCGTCTCCCACTCGGTCGGCAGGAGGGTCGCGCCCTCGGGCCCCGAAACGGTGACCCTTCCCGGGGCAGCGGTCGCCGGTCCGGGCAGGGCGAGCGCGACCGCATGCTGCGGCTTGATGAGGCGCAGCGCTGCGGAGGTGGGGAGGGCGTCCGTAAGGACCGCGGTCAGACTGGCCTGCGCACCGCTGGCAAGTTGCGCCAGGGCGTCGTAGCCGTGGCGGTTTCGCCTCGCATAGGTGAGGCTCACCACCGGTTCCACGGCCGCGCGGATGAGCGCCAGCTGAGCCAGCAGCACCTGATCCAGGTCGGCTCCGGCCGCGGCGTTGACGCGCGCCTCCAGGAGGCTGTTCTCATCATGGTGGGCCGCGAAATGGGGCGCCGCGGCGTCCACGGCCGGGTTGTGCGCCCATTCGGTATCGAGAACGACAGGCACGCTCGAAGCCTGCGCCCGGTCCCTGAGTGCGGTCACGTCAGCGATGGAAGGACCGATGACCATGAGGCCGCGGGCACCGGAGGACAGGGATTCCAGGGCCTTCTCGGTCCAGCCTCTTGTGCCGGCGATCGCGACGAGCGCGGGAGTCCCGCCGTCCGCGGGGTGGAGAGAGACCGGCAGGGAGGCGACGACCTGGGGGACGCCGCCGCTCGCGTCAGCTTCGGGCGAGGAGAGGACGGTGAGCTGCTGAGTCATAGGGATGCTTCTTTCGTGGGAGCAGTGGTGGCCAGGACGGCAGCGGAGGCCGTGTCGGCGATTTCGAGGGCGAAAGTGAGGTCATGGATGAGTTCGGTGACGTCGACGGGCGCCGCCTTCCCGGTCGCCAGATCGGCGAGGTAGCGCCACTCGGACTCGTACCCGTTGGAGAGGTAGGGGCCGTACACCTCGGATTCGCCCGCGCGGCTGATGGTCGCAGTGGCGGAGCCGGCCTGGACGTACGAGGGCGTGAAGTCGATCCGGAGCGATGCCGCATCCCCGATGGCCTCGAAGGTCCATTCGGGCTCCCAGCTCTGGGTGTTGATCCCGAACACCTGTACGTTCCGGTCGCCGATGCGCAGGTTGATCAGGTACCCGGATGGATCCGGGACGTGACATGAGAGGACTTCGAGGTCGGTGAAGTCCGGGCAGAAGGCACGTACGAGGGGAAGGTCATGGATCGCCAGCCCCATGATGCCGCCGCGGATCATCCCGGCGGCGACCTCGGGGTCGCGGCGATCCCGCTGGGGCGACTCGGGACGGGTGATCACCTCCGTGGCGAAGTCCTCGAAGCGGGGATTGGGCGGCAGGACGATCGAGTAGCGGATCGTGTGGGCCGTTTCCAGCAGGTCGCCCCAGTGCTCCTTCGCCGCGAGCCATCCGGGGTCGAACGTGTGCATCGCCCCGACGATGATCGGCACGCCGGTCTCTTGGGAAACAGCCGCGATCTGCTCGGCCTCGGCCTGGCTCATCGCGAAGGGCTTCTCGCAGAGGACCGCCTGCTTCCCTGCGCGGCAGGCCGCGATGACCTGCTCGGCGTGGAACTGGTGGGGGCTGCACACGACCACAAGCTGGACAGACTCATCCGTGAGGAGATCGTCCATGCTCGTGGTCCACGCGGCGCCGACCCTTCCGGCCACCGACTCCGCGATCTGCGGGTCGACGTCCATGATCTTCGCGACGTGGAACACGTCCCGCAGCCGCGAGAGGGTCGGCAGGTGGATGGCCTGGGTTACGGGGCCGGCGCCGAGGATGCCGACGCCAAGGGTAGATGTTCTCAAGGTATTCACGGTTTCTCCGTTCGCTGGCAAGGCTCGCACCTGATCCCCGGTGTCACGGGTCGTTCTCGCTCTCGTCACCTGTGGGGCGGTGCGGCGAGTGCTGCCGTGGTGTGATCCGGACAACATCTAAAAGGTACGTAGGAGTTTACCTTTCGCGCAAGACGGCTCCATCTCAGGGGTAGGCTCCATGGCATGACCTCGTCCTCGTTCAGCCCTCCCGGGACGTACAAACGCAGCCCTCGGGGGCCCTATAAGAAGGGGATCGAGCGCCGCCGCGAGGTCGTCTCGGTAGCAATGGAGGTGTTCGGGCAGCATGGCTTCAAGGGCGGCACTCTGCAGCAGGTTGCGGAGCGTGTGAGCCTGACTCCGGCCGCGATCGTCAAGCTGTTCGGGAGCAAGGAGGGCCTGCTGATCGCCGTCCTCGAGCATTGGGACGTGGTCACTTCCCAAGTCATGGGCTCCCCCAACCGCGGCTACGAACTCCTCGACGCGTTCAAGAAGCTCATGAAGTACCACACCGAGCATCGGGGCCTGCTCGAGCTCTACACGACGATGGCGGCGGAGGCGACGTCCGGAGAGCACCCAGCGCACGAGTTCATGACGGAGCGCTATCGCGCCACCCTTGCCACCTTGCGCGGCCTCTTCCGGGACGCCGTTGAAGACGGGCGGTTCCGCCCCATGACAGAGGACGAGGTCGCGGGCGAAGCCGAGTGTCTGCTCGCCACGATGGACGGGCTCGAGATCCAGTTCTTGCTGAACCCTGCCTTCGACCTCGAACGCTCCTTCGCGGCGTTCGTCGATCGTCTGGTCGCCCGACTTTCTCTCGTCCGGCCGGCGGGTTCCTGACGCCGACCCGCCTGCGCTCGCCGAAGGAGTGCAGTCACCGGCGGACCGAAGAGGGGCGCCGACGCTGCTCGTGGGTTTAGCCCAGCAGCTCGTAGGGCGCCGCCAGGGCCCGCCGGATGGCGGCTCCCGCTGCGCCGCGGAGCGCCGCCGTCGTGCCCAGCTCCGAGAAGGCGACGGCCTCCTCGGCGATGACCCCGGGGGCGAAGCCGTCGAGGCTGCTGAGCAGGGCTGGCCGAATCCAGGGCGCCAGCGCCGCGAAGTGCCCACCGAGCACGACCGCGGAGACGTCGACCACTCGGGCGGAGGAGACGACGGCGATGCCGAGGTAGTGCCCCGCGCGTTCGGCGGCGGTGATGGCCTGGGCGTCCCCCGCCTCAAGCGAAGCCTGGAGAGCGGCCATGCGGGCCGCCGTCGTGCTTCCGCCGTCGGTGATGCCCGCGGCGGCGAGGATCGCCTCCTGGCCTGCGACGGTCTCGAGGCACCCTCGCCCGCCGCACGAGCATCGCCGGCCGGCCGGTTCGACGACGACGTGCCCCACCTCGCCCGCGTGGCCGCCCGGTCCCGAGAACAGCTCCGACCCCATGACGAGGCCGCCGCCCACGCCGACTTCACCCGAGACGTAGAGGTACGAGCCGAGCGACATCCCTTGCCCGTACCACAGTTCGGCGAGGGCGGCGCTGTCCGCCTCGTTGGAGAGGACGACGCCGAAAGGCGCCTGGGGGACGAGCTCGCCAAGCGAGGGGGCCAGGTCCGCGTTGCGCCAGCCGAGGTTCGGGGCGTTGAGGACGACGCCGCGCGCCGGATCGACGAGGCCCGGCACGGCGAGGCCGCCGCCGAGGAGTGTCATTCCCGCCTCGGCGGCCGCGGCGACGCAGCGCTCGACGATCAGCGAGAGTTCGGCTACGACCTCGTGTGGCGCCCTGCCGCGATTCACCGCCTCCGCGACCTCGTGGAAGCGAAGCGCGCCGTGGAGGTCCACGACGCCGACTGCAAGGTAGTCGACGTTCACCTCCGCCCCGAGGGCTCCTCGCCGCGCATCGAGCGCGAGGCCGACGCCCGGACGGCCGCGCTCGCCGGCACGCGTGACTCCGAGCTCTTCGACGAGCCCGGTCTCGAGGAGCTCGGCGACGAGGCTTGAGACGGAAGCCTTGGTCAGGCCGGTTGCGGTTGCGATGTCCGCACGGGTTGCCCTCGCCTCCGGGCCGATGCTGCCGAGCACGAGAGCGAGATTGCGGCGTCGAACATCGCCGACGCGCCCCGGCGCCAGAGTGGCGCCACCGTCATGCCCACGCATGCCCGTCCTTCCCGAAGACCATTGACCAAGTTCACCACGGCCCATATAGTTTAGAACACATACTAATTCTTCTTCCCTTCGGAAACCTAGCCCGACGAGGTGCGAGACATGACCCTGACCCCCACGCCCGCTGACAAGTTCACCTTCGGCCTCTGGACCGTCGGCTGGACCGGCAACGACCCGTTCGGCGTCCCGACCCGCGCCGACGTCGACCCGGTCGAGGCCGTCCACAAGCTCGCCGAGTTCGGCGCCTACGGGATCACGTTCCACGACAACGACCTCG
Source organism: Sinomonas sp. (assembly GCF_036848755.1). Classification (NCBI taxonomy): domain Bacteria; kingdom Bacillati; phylum Actinomycetota; class Actinomycetes; order Micrococcales; family Micrococcaceae; genus Sinomonas; species Sinomonas sp. Next base: position 21,383 of record NZ_DAIUJO010000063.1, read on the forward strand.
TCCCGTTCGGCGCGAGCGCGAACGAGCGCGACCTCATCCTCAAGCGCTTCCGCTCAGCCCTCGAGGAGACGGGGCTCAAGGTCCCGATGGTCACGACCAACCTCTTCAGCCACCCGGTCTTCAAGGACGGCGGCTTCACGTCCAACGACCGCTCGGTGCGCCGCTTCGCCCTCGCGAAGGTCCTGCGCAACATCGACCTGGCGGCGGAGCTCGGCGCCGAGACGTTCGTGATGTGGGGCGGTCGCGAGGGGTCCGAGTACGACGGCTCGAAGGACCTCAACGCGGCGCTCGACCGCTACCGCGAGGGTGTCGACACGGCCGCCGCCTACATCAAGGAGAAGGGCTACGGACTTCGGATCGCTCTCGAGCCCAAGCCGAACGAGCCGCGCGGCGACATCCTCCTCCCCAGCGTCGGCCACGGCCTCGCGTTCATCGCCCAGCTCGAGCACGGCGACATCGTGGGCCTCAACCCCGAGGTTGGCCACGAGCAGATGGCCGGCCTCAACTTCACGCACGGCATCGCCCAGGCGCTCTGGGCTGGCAAGCTCTTCCACATCGACCTCAACGGACAGCGCAGCATCAAGTACGACCAGGACCTCGTGTTCGGCCACGGCGACCTCACGAGCGCGTTCTTCACGGTGGACCT
>NZ_DAIUJO010000064.1:0-21802 GCF_036848755.1 Sinomonas sp.
GGAGCTGGGCGCGGATGTCACGTACAAACGCGCCCCAACGGCGGGCTCGAGGAACGGGCGTCACGCGCAGGATATGGCATTCGCTTCCTCGACATCTTCCAACGCTTCGCGGAAGGAACGGTCGTGGATGTCGAGGAATGGTGGCCGAGGCGGAGTGACTATATCGCTCAATGTCGCCCTGAGTGCGGTGGCCATGGTTTTTGTGCGCATCTGGGCGTATCGTTGACTATCGTTGTACATCGTTCGCGATTGACGGAGGAGTGCGTGATGCGCAATTCGTTCCCGGCAGGCTGGTTCGGAACTGGCAATATCGACGGCGTATGGCAGGCCGTTGAGGATTTCCGTTCAAGGTTTGAGAAGCGTTCGGGCAGCCGCGTGGGTCGGGGCGAGGTGCGGGCGGCGGTGCTTGCCCTGCTCGCGGAGCGGCCAATGCATGGCTATCAGATCATCCATGAAATCGAGGAGCGCAGCGGTGGCGGCTGGAAGCCCAGCGCCGGCTCGGTCTATCCGACGCTGCAGTTGCTGGCCGATGAGGGGCTCATCACGGCCGAGGAAACCAACGGCCGCAAGATCTACTCGCTGACCGAGGCAGGTCGGGAGGAGGCACCCGGTGCAGATGCGTCACCGCCGTGGGAGTCAGCGGGCCCGGTATCAGGTATCGGGTTCGCGACGCTGCCCAAGGCTGGCGTCGAGCTCGCACAGGTGGTGGCCCAGGTGGGCCGTACCGGCTCGCAGAAGCAGGTGCAGGAGGCCGTGACGGTGCTCGACGAGGCACGTCGTCGGCTGTACTTGATCCTCGCCCAGGACTGACAGGGGTGACGCCGGTTCGACGCGACCGGGCAGACCGGGTGCCCGGCGCGGTGGGCACCCGTGCCCGTTACCGTCGCATCCTCCGCTTCGCCGCCTGGCGTCTCGCGGTGACATGGTGGTTTGAGCTGGTCCTTCCCCGCGTCGGGCTAGGCAGGATTTCCGAACGCACCAGGACAAAGAGGATGCGGCGCTTCGCGCAGCGCTTCCATCAACTCGCGGTGGAACTTGGGGGCCTGATGATCAAGGTTGGCCAGTTCATGTCATCCAGGCTCGATGTGCTCCCACCCGAGATCACCGCCGAACTGGAGGGGCTTCAGGACGAGGTTCCGGCCGTCCCGTTCCCCGAAATCCGGGCACTGGCGGAGGCGGAGCTGGGTGCGCCGCTGGAAGCGGTGTTCGCATCGGTCGAGGAGACGCCAATTGCTGCCGCATCCCTCGGGCAGGCGCACAGGGCACAACTTCTTCCTGACGACAGCGCTGACACCGGGCTCGCCAGCGGGGTGGTGTTGAAGGTGCAGCGACCCGGCATCGACGCGATTGTCGCCGTCGATCTGGCTGCGCTGCGCAAAGTGGGCGGCTGGCTCAGCCGCGTCCGCCTCGTGTCCGATCGCGCCGACGTGCCCGCCCTGGTCAAAGAGTTTGCGCAGACCAGTCTGGAGGAGATCGACTATATGAATGAGGCGGCGAATGCGGAGCACTTTGCCGCAGATTTCGCCGACGACGACAGGGTAGCGGTGCCCGGCGTCGTATGGGAGCGGACTACGCGCCGGGCGCTCACCCTCGAAGATGTCACCGCGATCAAGATCACGGACTCGGAGGCGCTACTTGCGGCGGGCATCGACCCGGCAGAGGTTGCCCCGGTTTTCGCGTCGGTCATGTTCGACCAGCTGTTCTCGAACGGCTTTTTCCATGCCGATCCGCACCCCGGCAATATCTTCGTCACTCCGGTGACCGGTTCATCCGCGGAGCGTCGGTGGAAGCTGACGTTCATCGACTTCGGCATGATGGGCGAGGTTCCTCCCAAGACGCGCAGCGGCCTGCGGAAGCTGCTGATAGCGGCTGCGTCGCGCGACGGTAAGGGTTTGGTGACCGCGATCAGAGACCTGGGTGCGCTGGTGCCGTCGGCCGACTCGGTCAAGCTTGAGCGGGCGATGGAGCACCTTTTTGCCCGTTTTGGCGGGATGGGCTTTGCCGAGCTTCGCGAAGTGGACCCGCGGGAGTTCCGTGATTTTGCAGTGGAGTTCGGTGACGTGGTTCGCTCGTTGCCGTTCCAGTTGCCGGAGAAGTTCCTGCTTATCATCCGCGCGATGTCACTGACGTCGGGTGTGTGCAGCTCGCTGGATGCCCGGTTCAACATGTGGGACTCGGTAGAGCCCTATGCGGCCAAGCTGCTGGGCGACGAGCGTGGCAATATCGTGCAGGACGTGGCCCAGCAGGCGCTCGACGCCGCGGGTGTCGCCTTGCGCCTGCCGAAACGCCTGGATGGGGTTCTCAATCGAATCGAGGAGGGTTCACTTTCGGTCGCCAACCCGCGACTCGAACAGCAGGTGGCACGGCTTAACCGCGTGGCGCAGCGATTGGCATCGGTGCTGATATTTGGCGCCCTCCTCATCGCGGGTTCTATGGTCCGAACGGACGACACGGTGCTCGGAAGTGTGCTGATGCTCGTGTCGGTGGTTCCGTTGTTCCATGGCCTCTGGGTGGGCCGACGCCGCCGGTGAGTACGCTCGCCAACCTCGCCGAAACCCTGATCGTGCAGGACCGCTTGGTAGGGGTTGTGGTCCTGCCATATCAGGGCACGCGGGTGGGACACGACGAGGGGCGAGCAAGAGCTACCCTATCTACTCGTGTATGAAGAAGCCCATGACTATATCCCCCAAAGTGAAGGTGCAAAATATGGCACGGTGAAAAGGGCCATCGAGCGCGTAGCGAAAGAGGGACGTAAGTACGGCATCTCGCTTATGGTAGTCAGCCAGAGGCCTTCTGAGATCTCAGAGACGGTCTTTTCGCAGTGCAACAATTTCGTAGCGATGAGGCTAACCAATCCCGCCATCGAAAAATGGCAGAACTAGGCTCTATTTTCGTAGAAACAACCGCGTCGTCCCATACGCACAGCCGAGCTGTCTGGCAATCGGCCGAGTGGCTCGGTCCGGAGATGGCCAAAGTCCTGCGAGCGGGGACTTCGTCGACGCCGTCCCCGAGCCTCAGCGCGGAAGGAAACCGAGGGATCTCTGCGAGTTGGCGGGGCGCGTCCTGCCCCAACCGCGTTGTGGCGGCTAGCGTTGGGCGCATGGCGGATTCTGAGATCCTGCATGTGGACGGCCCGGAGGGCCCCCGGGAGGTCAAGCTGAGCAGCCCGGACAAGGTGCTGTGGCCCGGCGTCGAGGGGCGTGAGCCCCTTACCAAGCTTGATCTGGCCCGCTACCTGATCTCGGTGGCACCGCCCTTTCTGCGGCTCAACGGCGACCGGCCCATGACTCTGCAGCGCTTCCCCGAAGGGATCGACGGCGAGGAGTTCTTCTCGAAGCGGCCGCCGCGGGGCGCGCCTTCGTATCTCAGGACAGTGACGTGCACCTACCCGTCCCACAGGCGCCACGACCAGCTCGTGTTCGACGAGGCTGCCGCGCTCGCGTGGGCGGCGCAGATGGGGACGATCACCTTCCACCCGTGGCCAGTGCGCACGGCCAATCTGGACAACCCGGACGAGCTGCGGATCGACCTCGATCCGCAGCCCGGGCGCGACTTCCGGGACGCGGTCACTGCCGCGCTCGCACTGCGCGAGGTCATGGCCGAGGCTGGGCTAACGGCCTACGCGAAGACCTCGGGCAACCGGGGCGTCCACGTCTACGCGCGGATTCGGCCCACGCACGAGTTCCTTCATGTGCGGCATGCCGTCATCGGGATTGCACGCGAGCTGGAGCGCCGCATGCCGGACCTCGTGACCACCTCGTGGTGGAAGGAGGAGCGCGGCGAGCGGGTCTTCGTCGACTTCAACCAGGCGAATCGCGACCGGACGATCGCTGCCGCCTATTCGCCCCGGCCCTTGCCGCATGCGCCAGTATCAACCCCGCTGACATGGGACGAGCTCCCCGACGCCGACCCACGCGACTTCACCGTCCGCACGGTTGCCGCGCTACTGGCCGCACGCGGCTGCCCGTGGGCGGACATCGACGCTGCGCCGGGCGACATTTCGGGTGCACTCGCCTTGTGGGACGCGGACCTCGAGCGCGGGCTCGGCGAGCTCAACTTCCCGCCGGACTACCCCAAGATGCCCGGCGAGCCGCCGCGTGTTCCGCCCAGCAAGCGCAAGGCGGACCGAGCCGACGACGATTATTCGGCACCCAAAGCGGAGCGCGACGCCGAGTGGGGCACAGCGATCGCTCCACCGTACGGGCCGATGCTGGCCAAGCCGGTCAAGAAGCTCCCGATCGGCGAGTACCTGTACGAGCCGAAGTGGGATGGCTTCCGCTCGATCGTGTGGCGATCCGGCGATCGGGTGGAGATCGGATCGCGCAATGCCCTGCCGATGACGCGCTACTTTCCGGAGCTGGTCGAGGCCATCGTGGCAAACGTCCCCGACCACTCGGTCATCGACGGCGAAATCGTCCTCGTGGACCCGGACACTGGCGACCGGCTCAACTTCGATGCCCTCCAGCAGCGCATCCACCCGGCTGCCTCCCGCATCGCAAAGCTGAGTGCCGCAACTCCCGCGAGCTTCGTGGCCTTCGACCTGCTCGCCTTGGGCCAGACCAACTACGTGGAGCGCCCGTTCCGCGAGCGGCGCGCGGCCCTTGAGGAGGCACTCAAGGACGCCAAGCCCCCGATCTACCTCACTCAGGCGACAAAGGACCCCGCCCTCGCGCTGGAGTGGTTCAGCACGTTCGAGGGCGCCGGCCTGGACGGCGTCATCGCCAAGCCCCTCGGAGAGCTCTACGCCGAGGACAAGCGCGTGATGTCCAAACTCAAGCACGAGCGGACGGCCGACTGCGTCCTCGCCGGGTACCGGCTCTACAAGGACGAGCCCGACGCCATCGGATCGCTGCTCTTGGGCCTGTACGACGCCCAGGGCCAGCTCAACTCCGTGGGAGTCATCGGGGCGTTTCCTTTGGCCCGCCGCAAGGAGCTGTTCGAGGAGCTGCAGCCGCTCGTGACCGCGTTCGACGGGCACCCTTGGGCGTGGGCGCAGCCCGCCGAGGTGCTGCCGGACAACCGCGACCAGTCGGCGCCGCGCACCCCTACGGCGGCGGCGCGCTCCCGCTGGAATGCGAACAAGGACCTCTCGTTCACCCCGCTGCGGCCGGAGCGCGTCGTCGAGGTCAAGTACGACCACATGGAGGGCGAGCGGTTCCGCCACACCGCGCAATGGGTTCGATGGCGGCAGGACCGCTCACCGGAGTCGTGCACCTATGACCAGCTCGAGGAACCCGTCAGCTACGACCTCTCCTCGGTCCTGACCCGGGACCAGCCGGCGTAGCCCGCCCGTCGCGACGTCAACGCCGAAGGAGGGCAGCGCGGCGAGGCCTTCTTCAGCTCGGGTGGCCAGGGGCTTTAGCTGTGGATTCCCTGAAGATGAGCCGCATGGGGGTGAACTCGAGTCCGGCCGCGCCGACGGGCTCATTTCGGATGCGCGATATCAAGTCCCTCATGCTGTTCCGGCCCACTGCTTCAAGGTCCATGCTCACCGTGGAGAGCGAGGGGATGAAGTACTCGCCTTCCTCCAGGTTGTCCCATCCGAATACGCTGACGTCCTCTGGCACCCTCTTGCCGCGTTCGTGCAGAGCGCGCATGACCCCTATGGCCATGTGGTCGTTGGCGGCGAACACGGCGGTGACGGGACCGTCCTCCAGAGGGATTTCTAGCCCGGCCTCGTAGCCGGAGCGCATGGACCAGTCGCCAACCGCGGAACCCGCCGAATGGAGAGCGAGCCGAGTGATCGTCATCTCGTAGGTCTTGCGCCTGTTCGCAGCCGACGTCCAGAGCTGTGGACCTGCGACGTGGTAGAAGGAGCGGTGGCCGAGGGAGGCCAGATGCTCGATCATCTCTGCGGCTGGGGTCGCGTCGGCGAGGGATCCGCGCGCATGCATCTTCTCGTCGTAGTTCGCAGCCACGACGAGCGGAACGTCAGGGTGCCTGGAAGTGATCTGTTCTTCCAACGACCCCAGCGGTATGAGCGAGAAGACACCGGCCAGCTGCTCGGCCGACACAAGAGTGAGAAGGCGTTCCGAAGGGTTCACGCCTATCTGGACGATCTCGGTCACGTACCCCGCTTCATCAGCCGTGCTGACTGCGCTCCGCAGCACGCGCGAGGCCGGAAAATGAACGTCCTCAGGGGCGACGACGACGATCCGGTAGGACTGCTTGCTGCGCAGCGCGCGCGCCGCAAGGTTGGGCGTGTAGTCGAGCCGCGCCATGGCGTCCTCGACCTTGACGACTGTCTGTGGCTTGAGGCCACCGTTGCCCTTGAGGTATCGAGAGACGGTCTGGTGGGAGACCCCAGCAAGCCGCGCGACTTCGTAGATCGTCGACGGCTTTGGCGTCCGTGCTGGAACGGGACTGCTGGCGTGGCTCAACTTGTTTGGTCCTCCGTGGCCTCTTTCGGCGAATCGCTCGCTGGCTGACTGGTGCTCGCGAACTGGACCCTGAAACAGTATCGTCCTCCTGCCTTCCTCCTGCGCAACCGCTATCGGTCGGTCATCGAATCGTGGGAGTGACGTCGCGCGCAGCAAGTTGGGCCCTGACGCTGAGTTCGGCCGCCTTGAGCGCGTGCTCCTGGGTCATGGCGGTTTCGGTGCGGTTGATGCAGTCCCGAATGAGATCTCCGAAGAACGGGTAGCCGACCTGGCCCGTCGCGTCGATGTGCTGTTCGCCGTCGTCGTTGACGAGGAACACGTGGCCGCCTCCTGGACCCGTCGCGATGTTCACGTATTTGCGAAGTTCGATGTAGCCCTCGGCGCCCAGGATGATCGTGCGTCCGTCGCCCCATGTGCTCAGCCCGGAAGGCGTGAACCAGTCGACCCGCGCGAAACCGGTTGCACCGTTGTCCATCACGATGTGGGCGTCGCCGAAGTCCTCGAAGGCGGGGTGCTCCGGGTGTGCGTGGTTGGCCACCGATGCGCTGGCCACGTCCGCGTCGCGGGCACCCGCAAAGTACAGCATCTGCTCGAAGTTGTGGCTGCCGAGATCGCACAGGATTCCGCCGAACTTGTCCCGCTCGAAGAACCAATCGGGGCGTGTGCCGGGGTCTCCGATGCGGTGAGGACCGAGGCAGGTGACTTGGAGGACCTTGCCGATCGCGCCTTGCTCGATAAGCTGCCCCGCGAGCACAGCGGCTTCCACATGGATGCGCTCCGAGTAGTACACGGCGTATTTGAGCCCCGTTCGGGCAGTTGCCTGCCTCACGTCCTCCAACTGCTCGAGCGTCGTCAGCGGCGGTTTGTCTGTGAAGTAGTCCTTGCCGGCGGAGATGACTCGCAAGCCGAAGTCGGCCCGCTCTGATGCCACGGCGGCACCGGCGACCAGGCGGACGTCGGGGTCATCGAGGATCTCGAGCTCGCTGCTCGCCACGCGTGCCTGGGGGAAGCGCGTTCGGAAGGCTTCGACCTTGGCTGGGTCGGGGTCGTAGACCCACTTGAGGGTGGCGCCGGCCCCGATCAGTCCCTCGCTCATTGCGTAGATGTGGCCGTGGTCGAGGTGGGCGGCGGCGAAGACGAATTCGTCGGGGCCGACCACCGGCCTCGGCATGGGGGCGGGGGTGTAGTTGGCGCCTTCTGATGCTGGCATCCGATGTCCTTTCAAAGGTTCAGTCGTCAGAAGTTCGGGTGGAGGCGCCCACGATGATCTCGCCGGGCTGCTCGGCGACGGATGTCCGCTTTTCGTAGAAGTGCGGGGCTCGCTGGACGAGCCATCCGGAGCGATAGTACGGATCGTCGGGGGTAAGCGGCAGATCGACGACTTCACGCTCGATCCCGGCTTTGTAGATCGCCGTCACGAGTTCGACGGCGTTGCGCCCGTCCGCGCCACCGATAGCCGGTTCGCGGCGCTCGCGGATCGCTGCAATGACGTCGCCGATCTGGCCCGTGTGTCCCTGATGGGGGAGTGAAACGTGTGCTGCGGCAAGGGCGTTCAGTTCATGGACCAGCTCGGAGTTCCCACCAGCAGCCGGGAAGCCGTTCGGCCGAGAGAGTTCTGCTGCCACTCGCCAAGGCTGCGAGATCCTTGCGAACTCGCCCTGGACGACTATCTCCTGCTCCTCGCCGTGGTGCACGACGGAGCTTGTGAGCTGGGCGAGACCCCGACCGTAACGGAGGATGGCGACCGAGAGGTCTTCGACCTCGGCATTTTCGTGCTGGGCGTTGGCAAGCATGGCAGTCACCTGCGACGGAAGCCCCATGAGCCACAGGGTGAGGTCGATGTGGTGGATGGCGTGGTTGAGGGTGCAGCCGCCGCCTTCCGACTCCCAGGTGCCGCGCCACCACAGGTCGTAGTACGCCATGCCGCGCCACCATGCAGAGTCAATGCGCAGGTGTGAGATGGAGCCGATCAGGCCCGAATCGACGGCCTCCTTGAGGATGGCCACGTCGTCGCGGAACCGGTTCTGCGCTACCGCAGAGAGGAGCTTGCCCGATGCGCGCTGGGCAGCAATCATGGCGTCGCATTCTTCGAGCGATGGAGCCATGGGCTTCTCGACTATCACGTTCACCCCTCCGCGCAGGAATGCCGTGGTGAGCGACGCATGGCTCGAAGGCGGCGTGGTGATGCTCACCAGATCCAGCTGCTCCTTGGCCAGCATCTGGTAGGGGTCTTCGTACGCCGTGGCCCTGCCGACCTTGGATGATTCGAGCTTGGAGGCGGCCTTCTCGGGCACGATGTCGGCCACAGCGACGATCTCGCACTCTTGGGGGAAAGCCTGATACGCCCTGATGTGGGCGTCGGAGATCCCGCCAGCGCCGATGATTCCTACTCTTAGCATCTGCTGTTCCTTGGTGTTCGGTCGAGGTATCCATCGCAACGGTGACAACGAATCCGTTCGGCGCGGAAGGTGGGGGAGGCTGAATCTACCCCTTGCTTTCGAACTTCAAGTCCGCACCGGCCGACCGCTTCGTGTGATCGTTCACCTTGATGTTCCAGTGATCGATCACTCTTAGTCAAGTCCCTCGGAAAATCAGGCATTTGAGGAGAGTTGACCATAAAGTGATCGTTCACTAAACTGCTGGCTTGTGACGGACGTCATGCCAGCCAGACCCGCTGAGGAGGGCGGCCGGCAATCCCCAGAGAGGTGGAACCCATGAAACTCCGCACCAAGCTCGCCGCTGTGTGCGCAGCGGTTCTTGCGGCGAGCCTGACGGCCTGCGCGCCCGGCTCGCCGCAGTCGGATCCTGAACCGAGCGCCCCGGCCAGCGTCGACTTCAACAGCTTCAAGGGGCAGACGCTCACCTACGTGTACTTCACGGACGGACCGGACGAGCAGGCCACGAAGGACGCGATCGCCAGGTTCGAAACAGCCACCGGGGCGAAGGTCAACCTCCAGATCGTGCCGTTCGCCAATTTGGCGACCTCGCTTCAGGCCCGCCTCTCCGCGGGGAACGCACCTGAGGTCGCTCGGGTGGCCGACTGGCACCCGTACGCCGACAAGGAGGTCGACTTCAAGCAGTACTTCGGCAGCAGCTATCCGTCCGAGTTCACTCAGGGCGCTGCCGCGACCGCCATGGACGCGGAGGGCCGTATGCTCGCGGTCCCGAGCGATATCACGATCAACGGCCCGATCATCAATGTCGACGCGTTCAAGAAGGCTGGGGTCCCCGTGCCAACGAAGTGGACGTGGGATGAGCTTGCTGCGGACGCGAAGAAGGTCGCCGCCGCCAACAACATGCCCTACGCCGTGGCCATCGACAAGTCGGGCAACCGCTTGAGCACACTCCTGAGCCAGTTCGGTACCGTGATGATCGGACCCGACGGCAAGAATGCCCTCGACAAGGAGAAGGCAGCACGGGCCCTCACCTTCTTCACGGACCTCGTGAAGAGCAACGCCTCCCCGAAGGACTTCTGGCTCGGCTCGGGCAGCAAGTACACCGGCGCCAACGAGATCTTCCTCGCAGGGCAGGTCCCCGTGTACCTGTCAGGGCCATGGCAGGTCGGTGCGTTCGCCAAGAGTGCCACGTTCAACTGGGCCGCCGTGCCGAACCCTTGTCAAGAGCGTTGCGGAGGCTTCCCTGGCGGCAAATTCATGATCGCGTTCAAGGACAGCAAGAACCCTGCCCTTGCCGCGGCCTTCGTCCAGTGGATGAACCGGACGGAGAACCAGCGCGAGGTCGACAAGACTGCGTACTGGCTGCCTACGCGCAAGGATCTGACGGCCTCCGGGGTCGAATACGCCAGCCGCCAAAGCGACATGAGCACGTTCCTGTCTCAGGTGAACGCCACTCCAGCGGACACGTGGACCGCCGCGAACAGCCCCGCCTTCACCACTTCCGCAACCGCGCTGATCAACGAGACAGACAAAGTCGTTGCCGGCCAGGAGGATGTTCAGACCGCGGTGGCCAACATCTCGGCTGCCATCGACAAGGCCGTCAAGGCTGCAGGGTCATGACCGCGTGGGCTCCCCCTCGGGGTCGCAGACTCCCGGCCTGGATGAGGGGCAAGACGATTGCGCCCTACCTATTCGTGCTGCCCAACATGGTGATCTTCGGGGTGTTCACCATCTGGCCGGCGTTCAACGGCTTCAATCTCAGCTTCTACGACAGCAGCAATGGAAGGACCTACCGGCCCGTTGGGACCGCCAACTACAGCAGCATTCTCAGTGATTCCCAGTTCTGGGGCGTTGCCCAGCACACCGTTCTCTTCACCGTCGGATTCGTTGTGCTCTCGACGGTGCTGGCCACGGCGCTCGCCCTGATGCTCAACGCCCAGCGGCGCGCACGGGGGGCGCTCAGCGCCGCGTACTTCCTGCCGGTTCTCATATCGCCGGTCGTTGTGGGCATCATCTGGAAGGCGGCACTGGACCGTACCACAGGCCTCGTCAACGAGGTGCTGTCCGCGATCGGGCTGGGTTCGCCGGGATGGCTTGTAGACTCCGGCCTTTCCCTCGTATCGGTCATCCTCGTGGGGACATGGATCCACCTCGGCTTCTATGCCATGATCCTGATCTCGGGCCTGCAGTCGATCGACACCTCTCTGTACGAGGCCGCCAGAATGGATGGCGCGAGCGCGTGGCAGTCGGTGCGTCTCATCACGCTTCCGCTCCTGCGCCCCACGCTCATGGTGGTCATCATCCTGGCCACGATCGCGGGCTTCCAGGCCTTCGACTTCGTGTACACACTCACCGGTGGCGGCCCCGTCGGCGCCACGACGCTGATCATCCAGTACATCTACGAGAATGCCTTCAGCTATCCAATCCAGTACGGTCTGGCAAGCGCGGCCGCGATAATTCTCTTCGTCGTTGTCTTCGCCGTGACCTTCGCAAACTACGCGATCGGCCGACGGAGTGAGTCGATATGAGTACACAAGCCCCAGCGACTTCCGCCAGACGGTCCGGTTCCGGCGGCCTCACGCAGCCCCAATGGACATCGACGGGTGGCCGCACACCGAGCACAAGCGCCGTCGTCCGAGCCACGCTGCTCATCGCTGGAGCCCTCCTCGTGGTGACTCCGGTGGTGTGGGCGGCCATGTCCTCCTTCAAGACGCAGGAGGAACTTGCTCAGACTCCTCCCACCCCGTGGCCCAACCGCCCCACAATGGACAACTACAGCACCGGATTGCAGTCGTTCGACTTCGTCCACTTCCTGACCAACAGCGTCATCGTCACGGTGGCCGCGACCGTGCTCACCCTGGCCATCAACTCGATGGCGGCCTTCGCCCTGTCGAAGTACAACTTCCGCGGCCGAACGGTGCTCTTCCTCATCACCCTGTCGACGATCATGATTCCGCTCCAGGTGATCCTGCTGCCCGTCTACCAGGTCATCTCCTCGTTCGGCATGGCCAACTCGCTCTGGGGGCTGATCATCCCGCCGGCTGCGACGCCCACCGGAGTCTTCCTTCTGCGTCAGTACATGCTGACCTTGCCTGACGAGATGATCGAGGCTGCGCGGATCGATGGCGCGGGGGAGTTCAAGATCTTCCTGCGGATCATCCTTCCGCTCAGCAGGCCAGCCCTCGCCGTCGTCGCGATCTTCTCTGTCATCTGGCGCTGGAACGACTTCCTCTGGCCCCTCATCGTCGCCCAAGACGAGTCCGTTCAGACGCTGCCCGTGGCCATCGCCCGGTTCGCCAGTCAGCAGGCGATTCCGTTCAATCAGATCCTGGCAGTCTCGGTCGTGACCATCATCCCGATCATCGTGATCTTCCTGTTTCTCCAGCGGCATATCATCGCGGGTCTCGCCCAGGGGAGCATCAAGTGAGCTGCGCGTCGTCACGTTGGCAGCGTGGCCCCGCGACGCGGACCGTCGTCCATGATCATGGCGGGCCTTCCCAAGCATCTTGCTCATGTCGAGGACGGCCGGCGCGCCGACCGTATCCGTGAGTCGATCGACAGGGAGGCTGGGGAGTGATTCGGCCTTCCGGGAATGCGGTCGCGCGCCCCGGAGTTAGGGCGTGATGTGAAGGCTTTCGGATTCCTCTCGTTCGGGCACTACGCACCCTTCCGCGGCTCGCAGACGCAGACCGCGAAGGACATGATCCTCCAGGCGATCGACCTCGCCGTCGGCGCGGACGAGCTGGGGGTCAACGGCGCCTACGTGCGGGTGCACCACTTCGCGCCCCAGCAAGCGTCGCCGATCCCGCTGCTCACCGCGATGGCCGCTCGGACGCAGCGGATCGAGGTGGGCACGGGCGTCATCGACATGAGATACGAGAATCCCCTGTACCTTGCCGAGGAGGCAGCGGCCCTCGACATCATCGCAGCGAACAGGATCGCACTCGGCATCAGCCGCGGTTCACCCGAGCCCGCGCTCCGGGGCTACGAGGCCTTCGGATACACCGGCTCGGCTGACCCTCGGGGCGCGGACATGGCGCGTGAGAAGTTTGCCCTCTTCCTCCGCGCGATCGACGGGGAGGGCGTGGCCGACGGCGATCCCCACCAATTCCCGCATGGCACCCGACTGCCGGTCGAGCCGCGCTCACCGGGGCTGCGTGAGCGGATCTGGTGGGGGAGCGGCACCCGCGACACCGCTGAATGGGCGGGGAAGCTCGGCCTCAACCTCATGAGTTCCACTCTCCTCACCGAGGACGCCGGGGTCCCGTTCCACGAGCTTCAGCGTCAGCAGATCGATCGGTACCGTGCCGCCTACCTCGCTGCGGGCCACGCCGGGAGTCCCCGCGTCTCAGTGAGCCGCAGCATCTTCCCGATCGTCAGCTCGCGGGACGCCATGTACTTCGGATCCCGTCCGGACGGGGATCAGGTCGGCATCATCGACGGCTTCCGCTCGACCTTCGGCAAGACGTACGCGGGGGAACCGGACACCCTGATCGAGGAGCTCCTGAAGGATAGCGCGGTGGCGGCGGCGGACACCGTCATGCTCACGATCCCCAACCAGCTGGGGGTCGAATACAACCTTCACATCCTGGAAGCGTTCGCGCAGCATGTCGCGCCCGCGCTCGGCTGGAAGCCCAATACCGAGGGCGCGGTCGAGGGGTATCCCGCGACTCCCTGAAAAAGGCAGATGAGGAAAAAGGCCGATTAGAAACCCCAATTTCGGGTAGAGGGCGCATGTGCCGGGTATCCCGGATGAGGGAGTCCCGTGAGTTCCTCACGAGACCCCATGACACGAGGGGCGATGATGGACCAGGCAACAATCCGTCGGCTGTCCGACGATGCAACCCAAGTCCTCCTGAACAAGACAGGGACGACGTCCAGCTTCAGGGGTGGCTGGATGATGATCGCAACGATCCTCATCGAGGCGTGGGATCTGTACGCGATCTCCTTCGTCCTCGTCTTCATCAGCGCTGAGTACCATCCGAACGCCGCCGAGCTCGGTCTCATCACAGCGGGCGTGCAGGGGGGTGCGCTCATCGGTGCGCTGATCGGCGGCTTCGTCGCCGACAAACTGGGCCGCAAGGCGGTCTTCATCCTGACCATGGTGCTGTTCATCGTGCTCGCGCTGGTGCAGGGATTCTCGGTCGGCGTGTGGGACCTGATCATCGTCCGGTTCCTCATCGGCATCCCGCTCGGCAGCGACATCTCCAACGGCTACGCCTACATCATGGAGTCCATGTCGAAGGGTGCCCGCGAGGTCATGGGCAGCCGCTGGCAGTTCATGTTCGGCCTCGGCGAGGTGTTCTCGATCGTGGTCATCACGATCATGTATGCGAGCGGCATGGACCATCGCATCCTGTGGCGCGTGGCACTCGCCATCGGCGCGGTCCCGGCGTTGATCCTTCTGCTGGCCCGTCTCAATCTGCCTGAGACGCCGATGTCTCTCATCCACCGAGGCCAGTTCGTCAAGGCCAAGGAGGTCTCCCAGCGGCTGTTCGACGATCCGCTCGAGATGCTCCCCAACCAGGACGTCGAGATCGAGAAGCCGAAGGTGAGCGACTTCCTGAAGGTCATCTGGGCCGATCGGATCAAGCGTCGGGCCACGATCTTCGGCTGGATCTCGAACGCCTGCCAAGGCGCCGAGTTCACGGCGTTCGGGTTCTACCTCCCGGTCATCCTCGTCACTGCGGGCGTCGGCGTGGCCGGCAGCGGCAGCAGCTCGAACATCACGGGCACGAACCTTGTGACCGCGGCAATCTACGTCCTCGCGACAATTTCGGGTTTTGTGGCCCCGATCATGATCTCGAAGATCGGCCATAAGGGCGTGGCGATGTGGGGGTTCGGCCTCGCGTTCCTCGGCCTGCTCGTCGGTGCATTCGCACTGGGAGCCAACATCAAGTGGCTCATCGTCATCGGTGCATGCGTGCTCATGTGGGGCCACTACTGGGACGCCTCGAACGGCATGACCATCACCTCGATGGTCGCCCCGGCCCGGTTCCGCGCGACGGCCTCCGGGTTCGGCTACGTCTTCGTGAAGGGTGCCTCGTTCTTCGGCGCCTTCATCTTCCCTGTCATGACGGCGGCATGGGGCAAAGTCGGGGCGACGCTCGCCGTCTCGGTCCTCTCCCTCATCGGCTTCCTGTCAGCGTGGCTGATCCTGCCGGAACTCTACGGCTACGTTGACCAGGAGGAGCGCACCGCGACCGGGGCGGGACGCGCATGAGCGAAGGACTGGGGCTGTAAGGGTGGCAGAAGCAGTCCTCTTCCACCACGCGCTAGGACTCACGACGGGGCTCCTCGACTTTGCCGAGGAGCTCCGTCGCGCCGGGCACGTCGTGCACACTCCAGACCTGTTTGACGGCAAGACGTTCGAACACGTGGAGGACGGCGTAGCGCACGCCACCGAGATCGGCTTCGGCGAGCTCCTCTCGAGGGGCGCCCGTGCCGTCGAGGATCTCGCTCCCGGCCTCGTGTACGCGGGGTACTCGCTCGGCGTCGTGGCCGCCCAGCAGCTCGCCCAAACCCGCGCAGGAGCACGGGGTGCGTTCCTCATTGCCGCGTGCGTTCCAGTGGCCCAGTTCGGCACGAGCTGGCCGCCGGGCATTCCGGTTCAGATCCACGGCCAGGAGGCGGACCCCTTCTTCGGCGTGGGCGGCGACCTTGCCGCGGCGCGCGAACTCGTTGCCACGACCCCGGACGCCGAACTCTTCCTCTACGAAGGGAACGAGCACTTCTTCGCAGACTCGAGTCAGCCGGGCTACGACCCAAGAGCAGCAGGTCTTCTGCTCGAGCGAGCGCTCACGCTCTTGGATACGGTCTGAGGTCTGGCCAAGGGAGTTCTGGGCCCGCTTCAGGAAGGTCAGGCCTACTTCAGGAACTTCGAGACCCTACTTCAGGAACTTCGAGGTCGTCCGGTCCGCGAGGATCTTGCCATCGGTCTGGCAGGTTGGGCAGTACTGGAGCGCGCTGTCGGAGAATGTGACCTCGCGGATGGTGTCCCCGCAGACCGGGCACGCCTCCCCGGTGCGGCGGTGGACGCGCATGCTCCGGCGCTTCTCGTCCTTGAGCTCCTCCGGCGCGTGGCCCAGATCGTCCTCGATGGCTTCCATGAGGATGCTCCGCAGACACTCGTACAGGCGCGCCGTCTCGTCGTCCGTGAGCGTCGAGGCAAGGGCGAACGGGGAGAGCTTGGCGGCGTGCAGGATCTCGTCGCTGTATGCGTTGCCGATCCCCGCGATGATCTTCTGGTTCCGGAGGAGGCCTTTGACCTGTTGGCGGTGATTGAGGAGCGCGCGGAACTTCTCGAGCGTGAACCCGGGTTCGAGCGGCTCGGGCCCGAGGTCGGCGATCGCGGGCACGTCCTCGAGTCGCCGCACGATGAACACGGAGAGCCGCTTCCACGTCCCCGCCTCGGTGAGGTCGATGCCCGTCGTCTCGCCGTCGCGCTCGAATCCGAAGCGCGCGGCCACGTACCCCTTCCCGCGCGGAGGCGTGGGTTCGGGCAGCTTGTCGGAGATCCGCACCCAGCCGCCGAGCGCGAGGTGGACGACGACGGCGAGCCGATCCGCCCCGCCGGGGGGGGGGGGGGGGGGGGGGGGGGGAGCCGATCCGCGCCGTCGTCCTTCGCCTCGCCTTCTTCCGGCACGGTCACCATGACGATGAACTTCCCTCGCCGACCGACGGAGTCCACGCGCCGGCCGGCGAGAGTGGAGTACGGGGGATCGGCGGTCTTGAGGGCATGGATCGACGGGAAGATGGCACGTTCGACCCTTGCACCGTGGAGGCGGCCGTCAAGGTACGCCGCGAGAGCTGTGACTTCGGGGAGCTCCGGCATGGCACTGCCTTTCGTCGCTGACCACGAGATCACGGGCGGGGTGGTCGAAGGGCCGATGCGGTCGGCCGCCGTACCGCCTCCGTGACTCACCCATCGTGCCAGAAAACCGCGCCCTGAGCAGGGGTTTCGTTATGCCTATACTTTCAGCGGACACGGCCCGGCGGGATTCCGAGGGCACCGCTTCGACGAAAGGCGCACCATGAGCAATGTCCCAGGCGACCTCTCTTACACGGCTGAGCACGAGTGGATTTCCGCTGCCGACGGCGAGGGCGTCGTCCGCGTCGGAATCACCGACTTCGCGCAGGACGCGCTCGGCGACGTCGTCTACGTCCAGATGCCGGAGGTCGGCACCGAGGTGAGCGCCAACGCGGTTGTCGGGGAGGTCGAGTCGACCAAGAGCGTGAGCGACATCTACGCTCCCGTGAGCGGCACCGTTGTCGCCCGCAACGAGGCGCTCGACGGCGATCCGGCTCTCGTGAACAGCGATCCGTACGGCGAGGGCTGGCTCATCGACGTCAAGCTCAAGGACGCCGCCGAGGTCGATGATCTGCTCAGTGCATCGCAGTATGAACAGCAGGTAGGGTAGACATCTGGGGATACACCGAAGAGGAGGAATGATGGGCAGCGAGGAGCGTCGTGGTCTGGACGCGGGAGAGGCCACGGAGCGCGACATCTCTGCGTCTGAGACGACGTCGATCCATCTGCCGCCGATTGGCAAGGAGCCTCTGCGGGCACGTCAGCTGACCTCTGAAGAAGAGGCTGCTATTGAGGCGCTCCCGTTCGGCTCGGCTCTGCTCATCGCCCACTCGGGGCCGAACTCCGGCGCGCGATTCCTTCTCGACTCCGACGCCACCACGGTGGGGCGGCACCCAAACGCGGACATCTTCCTCGACGACGTCACGGTCTCGCGCCGGCATGCGGAGTTCCGCCGCACGCCCAGCGGCGCTTTCGAGGTCGTCGACGCGGGCAGCCTCAACGGCACCTACGTGAACCACGACCGCGTGGACCGCGTGGTTCTGCGGACTGGGGCTGAAGTGCAGATCGGCAAGTTCCGGCTCACGTACTACCAGAGCCCTGCAACGAGCACGGTGAGGCACTCCGCCTAGGGGGCGCGCATGGCACTCGCTCATTCGGAGCGCAGGGGGGCCTCGAGCCTCAATATCGGAGAAGTCTTGGCTGCCCTGGCCGAGGAGTTCCCGAGCATGACGGCGTCGAAGATCCGCTTCCTCGAGGAGAAGGGCCTCATCTCGCCCCAACGGACGCCCGCCGGCTACCGTCAATACGGCGATCGGGACGTGGAGCGTCTCAGGTTCGTGCTCGCTCTCCAGCGGGACCAGTACCTCCCGCTCAAGGTCATCAAGGACTATCTCGACGCGATTGATCGCGGTGAGCGCCCGGAGAGCCTTCCCGGCGGCCTCACGGTGTCCCCGCGGGCCGTGAGCGACGACGTCGCAGCCGAACTTCGCACGACCAGGGCGCGCTCGCTGTCCGAGGAACAACTCCGTGCCGAGTCCGGTGCGAGCGCCTCCCTCGTCGAGTCGCTCAGGAGCTACGGACTCATCTCGGAGCACGAGGGGTGGTATGACGAGCACGCCCTCCAAGTCGCGCGCGCCTGTGTGCAGCTCGAGTCCCACGGCATCGAACCCCGCCACCTCGGCCCCTTTCGTGCCGCCGCGGAACGGGAGTTCGGGCTCGTGGAACGTGCAGTGGCGCCCATCGCGTCGCGCCGTGACGAAGCCGCCCGGGCGCGGACCGCCGAGGCGGCACGGGAGATCAGCGACCTGTGTCTCACACTCCACCGTGCCCTCGTGCACGGCCGCATCTCGAGGATGGAGGGGTCATGATCGAAGTTGAGGTCGTCGGCGTGCGCATCGAGCTGCCGTCCAACCAGCCGCTCGTCCTCCTCAAGGAGAAGCAGGGTGAACGGCACCTCCCGATCTGGATCGGAACTGCGGAAGCCAGCGCGATCGCGCTCGCTCAGCAGCATGTCGTCCCGCCGCGGCCGCTCACGCACGATCTGCTCGTGAACGTCGTGCACGGTCTCGGCCGCCAAGTCGTGAGCGCGACGATCGTCGCCGTCCAGGACAGCGTCTTCTACGCGCAGCTCGGCTTCGACGATGGGACCGTCATCGAGTCCCGCGCTTCGGACGCGCTCGCGGTCGCCCTCCGTGTCAATTGCCGCATCTGGTGCGCGGACGCCGTCCTCGAGGAGGCGGGGGTCCAGCTCGCGGAAGGCAGCGAGGAGGGCACCGAGGAAGCCTCGCCGAGCCCTGAGGAAGAGGAGCGCGAGATGCGCCGCTTCCGGGAGTTCCTCGCGGACGTGGAACCCGAGGATTTCGACGAGTAGTCCGACACGGCTTCCGCTCAGGGCCGTGGTCTTTGCTTTCGCCTCCCGTCGGTTCTAACGTCATCGGTGGAAGCTCCCATTGCATCGCCGACCGGCTCGGGTGACACTGGTAGTTGCACTGCCGAATGTAATTACAGTGCTGCTCTTCAGTAGCCTCCCTCTCTGGGGCGGTGCGGCATCCCCGCGGGGGGCGAGAGAAGGAGGGTGACGTGAGTCCCAAGGGCGAGTCGGGAGAGCTGCGTCAGATCAGCGGACCCGGCGCAGAAGTCCCGGTCGGCGAGCAGGGCCTGTTGTTCAGCGAGGACCTGCCCGTGCTCGACGAAGAAGCGGGCTACCGTGGCCCCACCGCCTGCAAGGCGGCTGGCATCACGTATCGGCAGCTCGACTACTGGGCCCGCACGGGCCTGGTCGAACCGACGGTGCGAGGAGCCGCTGGCAGTGGTTCCCAACGCCTGTACGGCTTCCGCGACATTCTCGTGCTCAAGGTGGTCAAGCGTCTTCTTGACACGGGCGTTTCCCTGCAGCAGATTCGGATCGCGGTCGGTCACCTGCGTGAACGCGGGGTCGAGGACCTTGCGCAGATCACCCTCATGAGCGACGGTGCCTCGGTCTACGAGTGCACCTCCGCCGACGAAGTCATCGACTTGGTCCAAGGCGGCCAAGGTGTCTTCGGCATCGCTGTCGGTCGGGTCTGGCGCGAGGTTGAGGGCAGCCTCGCCGAACTGCCCAGCGAGCACGCCGAGGACCAGACGTTTCCCGGAGACGAGCTGGGCCGCCGTCGGGCTGCGCGGAAGACGGGCTGAGTCAGAGGACGACGACGGCACCCACGTCGATCGACGAAGGGCACCCCCGCGGGGGTGCCCTTCGTCATGGTCGGACAGATCGCCGTGTCAGCGCGAGGCGCGCGGGCGGAACTCCTGGCTCTGCTTGATGACCGCCTTGAGGAGCTGGTCGTAGAGTGCCGCGGTAGTGCGCGCCGCGTCACCCGGCCAATGGTGGACGGCGTGCGCGGCGCCCTGGATCTGCTGCCAGTTGGCGAGTTCGGGGATATGCGGGGCAAGGAGGAGCGGGCCGAACATCTGCTTCATCTCCTCGAGCCGGTAGGCGTGCTCGGTCGAGGAGGCACGAACCCGGTTCGCGATGATTCCGGCCGGCGCGAGTTTCGGGGCGAACTCCTGCCGGAAGAGCTGGATGGCACGCATGGTCCGCTCCGTGCCTGCGACGGAGAAGAGGCCGGGCTCGGCGACGAGCAGGACACGGTTGCTCGCACTCCACGCCATGCGAGTGAGTCCGTTGAGCGAGGGCGGGCAGTCGATGAGCACGAGGCCGTAGTCCTCGAGACCGTCCAGCATCTGGGAAAGGCGGCGGAGGTCCCTGCGGCCGAGGTCGGGCCGGTCGTACATGCTGCTGAGGGATCCGCCGAAGGCGACATCGAGCTTGCGGACGCCGCGGCCTTCAAGGCTCGCTGCGCGACGGACCCAGCTGCTGCTCACGATGTTGTCGAAGAGCTTCACGCGGCGGGGGGACTTCAGCATCCGGCCGACCTCGAGCTTGCCGTCGGAGGCCACCCCGAGTGCTGTCGAAGCATCGGCGTGGGGATCGAGGTCGACGACGAGGGTAGGGATCCCCGCGGCGAGCGCCGCCGAGGCCAGTCCCGTGGTCACAGACGTCTTACCAACCCCACCTTTGAGGCTGCTGATGCTGACTACTTGCACTGGAGAATCCACACCTATCCGCTGGCCGACTCCCCACCATCTTAGTGGGGCGGAGCGACCGCTCCGGGCCACACGCCGGGCCTTCGGTGCAGCACATTACAAGGTGGGACGCAGTGATTCCGACCACACGGCATTGAGTTGGTAGTTTGCTGGTGTAGAGACTAGGCACCACCTAGCCGCACCCTTCAGTGCCCCCGATCAGGAGTCGACGTGTTCTCGAAAATTCTGGTGGCCAACCGCGGAGAGATCGCCATCCGAGCGTTCCGCGCAAGCTACGAACTTGGTGCCAAGACTGTCGCCGTCTTCCCCTACGAAGACCGCAACTCAATCCATCGTCAGAAAGCGGACGAAGCCTACCTCATCGGCGAGGAGGGCCACCCGGTCCGCGCCTACCTCGACGTCGAGGAGATCATTCGCGTCGCCAAGGAGGCCGGCGCTGACGCCATCTACCCTGGCTACGGCTTCCTGTCCGAGAATCCTGGGCTCGCGCGGGCCGCGGCGGAGGCGGGCATCACCTTTGTGGGGCCGCCTGCCGAGGTGCTTGAGCTCGCGGGCCACAAGGTGCACGCCCTTGAAGCTGCGCGAAAGGCCGGCATTCCGGTGCTCAAGTCGAGCGCCCCGAGTGCCGACCCGGAAGAGCTTCTCGCCGCGGCCGAGTCGATCGGCTTCCCGATCTTCGTCAAGGCGGTCGCCGGCGGCGGCGGCCGCGGCATGCGCCGGGTCGACACAAGGGAGGGGCTGCCCGAAGCGCTCAACGCCGCGATGCGCGAGGCCGACGCCGCGTTCGGCGACCCCACCGTCTTCCTCGAGCAGGCCGTCCTGCGTCCTCGTCACATCGAGGTGCAGGTCCTCGCTGACGCCGAGGGCAACGTCGTGCACCTCTTCGAGCGCGACTGTTCGCTCCAGCGCCGCCACCAGAAGGTCATCGAGATCGCGCCGGCGCCCCAGCTCGACGAGTCGATCCGGCAGGCGCTCTACACCGACGCCGTGAAGTTCGCGAAGGCCCTCGGCTACGTGAACGCGGGCACTGTCGAATTCCTCGTCGACACCGTAGGCGACCGCGCGGGCCAACACGTCTTCATCGAGATGAACCCGCGCATCCAGGTCGAGCACACGGTCACCGAGGAGGT
>NZ_DAIUJO010000065.1:0-21780 GCF_036848755.1 Sinomonas sp.
AAAAGCCGCTCGAGCGGTAGCCGCCCCTCGCGCCAGAGCCGTTCGAACACGGGTATGTCGCGCTTCGGCACCGCCGAACCGAGATAGCTCCCCACGATGGTCTGCGCCTTGGAGGTCAGCTGGAGCGGCTCGATGGCCGCGGTCGCGCCCGGCGCGGGCAGGCCGATCGTGACCAGCGTGCCGCCCAGACCAAGCAGCCGGAACGCCGTTTCGAACGCCCTCGGGTGTCCGACCGCTTCGAGCACGACGTCCGCCTCGACCCCGTGCTCCAGAGCCTCCTCGGGCGTCCACGCCTCCGCCGCTCCCCACTCGCGCGCCGTCGTCAGCTTGGACTCCTGCGCGTCCACGGCGACGACGCGGCACCCCGTCGCGACGGCAGTCAAGAGCCCGGCCATGCCCACTCCCCCAAGGCCCACGACGGCGACGCTCGTCTCCGCGCTAATCCTCCCCGCATTCAGCAGGGCACCTCCGCCGGTGAGCACGGCGCAGCCGAGGAGCGCGGCGACGGTGGGCGGGACGTCGTCGCCCACGGGCACGACGGACCGCTCGTCCACGACAGCGAAGGTGGCGAAGCCCGAGACCCCGAGGTGATGCGCGACCGCCTCCCCGCCGCGGGTGAGGTGACGCGTCCCGGTGAGGAGCGTCCCCTCCGCGTTGGACGCGCTCCCCGCCGAACACGGCAGCCGCCCCTCCGTCTTGCACGCAGCACATTCGCCGCACCGAGGCAGAAAAGTCATGACGACGCGCTGACCCACCCGCACGGACTCGACGCCTGGGCCGACTTCCTCGACGATCCCTGCCGCCTCATGCCCCAGGAGCATCGGCAGCGGGCGGGGGCGCGACCCGTTCACCACCGAGAGGTCCGAATGGCAGAGACCTGCGGCCTCGATGCGGACCAGCAGCTCCCCTGGGCCGGGGCCGGTGAGCTCGAGCTCGTCAATCGTGATCGGCCGGCTGTCCGAGTAGGGGGTATCGGCGCCCATCGTATTCAGCACGGCGCCGCGGATCGTGCGGGGGATGCTCATGGTCCCAACCCTAGGCCCCCGAGAAAGGCGAACGCCCCCTATGACCGACGGCCCGACTTTGGCAGACTCCACCAAGTGACCCATCCGACCGACCTCTTCGGAGAGCTCTTCGCCTCGGCCTTCGGCGTCGTCAAGACTTACCGCCCGCGGCGACCCATCCACCCCCAGGGCGTCCTGCTCACGGGAACGCTCGAGCGCACTGGCGGCGGCGCGCCGGCGGGCCTTGACTTCCTGGACGCAACCGGCGCCACCCCGGTCACCGCGCGACTATCGCGCTCGCTCGGCGTCCCCCTTTCCTGGCCGGACATCATCGGACTCGCCGTCCGACTTCACACGGACGACGGCGATGGCGACCTCCTGCTGGCGTCGACCGGCTGGCGCGTCCCCGACAGATTCGCGCTGACGTGGCACCGGACCGCCGGCCCGGCGCGCCTCACCTCGCTCATGCCGTACCGGGGCAGGAAGGGACCTGTTCTGCTCGGCGCGAAGACGACGGGCCCTGATCCCGGAGCGCCCGGACGATTCCCGCCCGACGCCTCGTGGGAGCTCGACCTCTTCTGGGCCAGCCCGCTGGGGCCGTGGCGGAGGTTCGGCTCACTGCGGCTCGCGCCCGAACTGAGCGCGGAGGGCGGCGTCCACGACACGGCCCTCCGCTTCGACCCGCTGCTGAACGTCCTGCCGGGCGCAGGCACGTACGAGTGGACGCGCCGGCTCCGCGAGCATTCCTACCGGCTCGCGCGATCCTGACCGCCGGCGTCGAACGCGGCGATCACCGACGCCATGTCCTCGGAGCCGTGCCCGCCGTCGATCGCGTCCCGGAACTGCGCGGCGAGCGCTTCCATGAGGGCCGAACGCGTGCCGGCGAAGTCCATCGCGTCGACGATGAGCTCGGCGTCCTTGGCCGCACCGCTGAGCGGGAAGGCGGGCGGGAACTCGCCGGCGATCATCGCCTTCCCCTTCAGCTGGGCGTAGGCGCAGTCCGTCACGCCGCCGGAGATCGTGTCGAGGAACAGTTTCGGGTCGAGGCCGAGCCTCTTCGTGAGATCGATCGCCTGGGCCGTCGCCCCGACGATCGAGAGGACCCACGAATTGGCGACGAGCTTGAGCTTGTGGCCGTCGCCAGGGAGTTCGCCGACCCAGACCGTCTTCGAACCGATCGCGTCGAAGACGGGTTGGACTCGCTCGCGCAGGTCCTCGGGGCAGCCCGCGAGGACCAGCAGGGTCCCCTCCTCCGCCGGCTGCCTCGTGCCGAGGACAGGCGCATCCACGAACGCAATCCCCTGATGGCGCGCGCGCTCCGCGAGCCGGGCCACCCCGGGCAGGCCGACCGTGCTGCTCTGGACCCACACGGCGTCCTCGCGCATCGCGGGGAGGGCCTCCCCCATCACCCCCTCGACCGCGTCCGCGTCGAAGAGCATGGTGACGACGACATCCGCGGCCGCAACCGCTTCCTTGAGGTCGCCGGCAATTTTCACCCCAGCCTCCGCGAGCGGCTCCGCCTTCTCGCGGTGACGGTTCCAGGCGGTGACCTCGAACCCCGCCTTGGCAAGGTTCTTCGCCATGCCGCTGCCCATGATTCCGGTTCCGAGTACTGCCACTGACGTGCTCATGGTGCCTCCGAGTCTCGTTTTCCTCCACCCGATTCGATACCCAGTTGGTTGCCCCGGCAACCGGGCGTTGGGAGGATGAGCTTCGTGGCGTACGACGACGAGCTCGCAGGCAGGATCCGCAGCGTTCTGGCCGGGACGGCCGACTTCACCGAAAAGAAGATGTTCGGCGGCCTCGCGTTCCTGATCGGCGGCAACATGGCCGTGAGCGCGAGTGGTCAGGGCGGAATGCTCCTTCGCTCCGATCCCGCCGCGAGCGACGAGCTGTGCTCGCATCCCGGCGTAGAACTCGCCGTCATGCGGGGCAGGCCCATGGACGGCTGGCTTCGGGTCTCGTCGGAGGCCATCACCTCCGATGAGGAGCTCGCGCGATGGGTTGGGATCGGCGTCGAGTATGCGAGTTCGCTGCGGGGGAGGGGGCGTTGGGGGGGGGTGGGCCTGGCGCGCCCCCCCCCCACGCAGCTGTTGCTGTCATTCGCAGGCGATGCCATCCCCGTCGCGGTCAAGGGCGGATCGGTACCCGGGCTGTCCACGATAAATCGGAGCAGCACCGGCCGCACGAGCCGCGGCGCAGTTGGCGTAGTACACGTTGACCGGCGGTTGCTGCTGCGCCTGTTGTTCGGCCTGTTGCTGCGCCTGTTGTTCGGCCTGTTGCTGCGCCTGCTGCTGAGCCTGCTGTTCAGCCTGCTGTTGGGCTGCTGCTTGGCGCGCGGCCGCGGCGTCCTGCTCGGCCTTGATCTGGGCGGCGAGCGCGTCGGAGTCCGACTTCGTCATCCAGACGAGGGCAGACGAACGATCCTTCGTGCATGTCAAGTCGACGTCCAGGGCTGCATATCGATCACCCTCGTGATCGCAGGATTCCCCGGAATGATAAAGGGCGACGAAAACGGTGTTCGTCCAAGTCGGACAACCATCAGGGCCTTCAGCCATAGTTTCGACGGTGGATTGGCTTGGAGAGGCGCTCGGAGACGGTTCTGAAAGAGCCGATTCGGCTGTGGCCGTTTCGGTAACATCAGGTACCGGCGTCGAGCAAGTGGACGTCGGAGTTGGTGCAAACGCGACGGCAGATGCCGTCGAACTGCCTGACTGCGCTGAGGTGAGTGTCTTGCCGCCCGTGGCTCCCGCGCACCCTGTAGCGAAGACGAGGAGCGAGCCGATGATAAGCGCGGCGGCTGACCCCTTCCGCGCAGTCTTTTTTCGGAACAGCCAAACCAGTCCCACAGCAAAGACGATCGCCGCGGCAAAGGCTGCTAGTGCTGGCGCAACGGACAACAAGAGAAATGTAACGAGCAACGCCAGAATGACTTTGGGTCCCCTACCCATGAATCGATCCTTCCCCCAAGCGTGGATCACGCTCTAATCGACGGCGCTTCAGTGCGCCGAGGTCAGCCTACAAAGCCGCGTCACAAGTGTGAAATATGACTTGGCAATCATGTGGCGCGAGGGCGCGCGGTGCGGCCGCCCGCCGTCGGCCGCTCCTCGGAGCACCCATCTCCGCCCCGCGCAAGGGTCCTTTGGAATATTCACAAATTTCTGAATAGAGCGCACACTCGGCGCTATGGACACCGTCATCAAGACGACCGACCTGCACAAGAACTTCGGTCCGGTCAAGGCACTCGACGGCCTCGATCTCGAGGTCCGTTCGGGCGAAATTCACGGCTTCCTCGGCCCGAACGGGGCCGGAAAGTCGACGACCCTTAGGATCCTGCTGGGGCTGGCCCGCGCGTCGTCCGGCAGCGCAAGCGTCCTCGGGAAGGACCCGTGGGCCGACGCAGTCGAACTCCACCGACGCATCGCAAGCGTGCCAGGCGACGTCAGCATCTGGCCCAACCTTTCGGGCGGGGAGGCCATCGACCTGATCTCCCGTCTCCGCGGCAGCGCAGTCGAGCCCGCGGCCTACCGCGAGCGCAAGCACCACCTGTGCGAGCTCTTCGACTTCGACCCGAGCAAGAAGGGCCGAGCGTATTCGAAGGGCAACCGCCAGAAGGTCGCGCTCATCGCGGCCCTCGTGACCCCCGCCGACGTGTACCTCCTCGACGAGCCCACGAGCGGTCTCGACCCGCTCATGGAGGCGGTCTTCACACGCGAGATCCGTCGGCTCGCCCAAGACAACGGTGCGACGGTGCTCCTCTCGAGCCACATCCTCTCCGAGGTCGAACAGCTCGCGGACCGTGTGAGCATCATCCGCGCGGGCCGGGTGGTCGACGGGGGGACCCTCGACTCGCTGCGGCACCTCACCCGCACCGAGATCTCGTTCTCACAGGACAGCGTCGACACAACAGCACTCGCGGCCCTCAGCCAGATCCATGACCTCACCGTCACCGAGGGCCGCGTCAAGTTCGGCGCGGATTCCGACCGTGTCCACGAAGTCCTTCCGCTCCTGGGCAGCCTCGGCGTCAAAGGCCTCCTCGTCGCCCCTCCGTCTCTCGAGGAACTCTTCCTCCGCCACTACGGCGATCAAGTCGCCGCCCCAACCCCGGAGCCGACGCACGACGGCGCCCCGCACCGCCGTCGTCACCGGACCGCCGAGCGGGCAGGAGCCTGAGATGTCCACGCTCGGGATCCTGTACCGCCAGCGGCTGCGCCGCGACCGCTGGCAGCTCCTCTCGTGGATCCTTTCCATCGGCGTGCTCGCATGGTTCGCCCTCGAGGCGATCACCAAGACGTTCGGCGACGAGGCCTCCCGTGCCCAGGTCCTGAAGCTCGCGACTGCGACGCCAGCAATCCTCGTCCTGCGCGGCCTCGCCCGCGGCCCCGCACTCGACGCCTTCACGTTCTTCGAGATCTACTCCTTCCTCGCCCTGCTGGCCGGATTCATGAACACGTTCATGGCGGTCCGACACACGCGCGCGGAGGAGGAAACGGGACGGGCCGAACTCGTCTCAGCCACGGCTGCGGGCCGGTGGGCCCCGCTCGGAGCCACGGTGCTGCACGGGCTCGTCGCGAACATCGTCCTCTCCGCGGCCGTCGCCCTCGGATTCATGGCAGGCGGCCTCGATCCCGTCGGCTCGATTGTGGCCGGCCTCGCGACCGGGGCGGTGGGACTCGCGTTCCTCGGGGTGGGGCTGCTGGCCGCCGAGTTCTTCAGCACCTCGCGCGCCGCGAACGGCATCTCCGCCTCGCTCGTCATGCTCGCGTACTTCCTGCGCGGCTTCGGGGACGCGACCGGGCAGATCAGCCCGGACGGGATGACGATGACCGCCGCGTGGCCGAGCTGGGTCTCGCCGATCGGCTGGGGCCAGCAGACCTTCGCCTACACCGGCAACCGGATCTGGCCACTCCTGCTGCCGGTCGGGCTCGCCGCGGTGTGCACCGCCGTCGTCGTCCGCATCATGGCGCGGCGCGATGTGGGAGCCAGCCTCCTCGCGGGCCGCGCCGGCCGCGCCGACGCCCGGTCGTGGCTCCGCGGTCCGTTCGCCCTCGCGCTCCGGCTCCAGCAAGGCGTGATAATCGGCTGGTGCGCGGGAGGCCTCGCGACCGGACTCATCACTGGCTCTCTCGGTTCGGCCCTCCAGTCCACGCTCAGCACCAACGCATCGGTGACAGCGGCGCTCCGCGAGATGATCCAAGCGCACGGCACCTCTTTGACGCAGTTGCTCATCGCGGCACTCTTCGAGATCGCGGGCGTGATGGCGGCGGCCTGCGGGGTCCAGGCCGTCATCCGCGTGCGGCAGGAGGAAGCCGCTGGAACGGCCGAGGTCGTGCTCTCGGAGCCGTTGAGCCGCGTGCGCTGGCTCGGAAGCTTCATGGGCCTCGGCGCCATCTCCGTGGCGCTCGTCATGGCGTTCACCGCCCTCGGCGCGTGGGTCTCGCTCGTCGCTTCGGGCGACACATCCAGCGCCGTTGGCGACGTGTGGGCAACCGGGCTCGCGCAACTGCCCGCCGCACTCGTGTACCTCGCGCTGCCGGCTGCCGTCTTCGTTGTATGGCCGCGAGCCACGATCCCGGCTGGCTGGGCGCTGCTCGGAATCGGCGTCGTCCTCGGGATCTATGGCGGCATGATCGGCCTCGACCAGAAGATCGTCGACCTCTCGCCATTCACCCACACCCCCGTAGTCAGCAGCACCGGGACCGACTGGAGCGGCGGCTTCTGGATGCTCGGCATCGCCGCAGCCCTCGCCGCCCTCACCCTCGCGGCAGTGCCGCGGAGGGAGGTGGGCAACGCGTGAGCGAACCCGCCAGAATGCCCGATCCCGCTGAAGGCTCCGCAGCCGTCCTTGCCGCCGCGGGGTTCCCGAAGATGCCCGCGCGGGCGCTTATGGCCCTCGTCGTATCCCCCGACGGCGCGCTCACTGCGGCCGAACTCGCCTACGTCCTCGGCGTCAGCCCGGCCGCCGTCTCAGGGGCCGTCCGCTACCTGCAGACACTCGGCTTCGTGCATCGCGTGTCCCAGCCCGGCAGCCGGCGCGACCGCTACGCGCTCCCAGACAACGCCTGGTACATGGTCACGCTCAGGCAGAACCCGGTGTACGAGCGGCTCGCGGACCTCGCGGATGCCACCGCCGCCGCTTTGCCGGAGGACTCCGCTGCCCGCTCCCGCGTCGACGAGATGGGGCGCTTCTACCGTTTCCTCATGGCGCGGATGCCCGAACTCCTCGACGAATGGGAGGCGGCGCGGCTCGAGGTGTGATGCGCAGTCGGGGCCGCCGCCCGACGAACCGCGCTCCCGCCCGGTTGTGAATTCCCAACCAGTCGGAGGGCGGCGTGTCTCGCCGGACCGGCAGCCGGGCGCCCCAGAAGTGGGCGGGAGCGCGGCGGCCTCCCGTCAGCTCGCCTTCAACCACAAGCAACCAGCCCTTCACCTACGCATGGCAGGCTCCCCGCGGGGGACAGCAGCACTGAACCCACAAGGAGCACTGCACATGCCTGGCTTGAACCGTCGTCATTTCCTCCAGCTTTCGGCCGCCGCCGCGGCGACCACCGCGATCTCACAGATGCTCGGCGAGAGCGTCGCCCGCGCCGCCTCGATCCCCGCGAACAGGGCAACTGGCACGATCAAGGACGTCGAGCACGTCGTGGTCCTCATGCAGGAGAACCGAGCCTTCGACCACTACTTCGGCACCCTCAAGGGCGTCCGCGGCTTCGGCGACCCCCATCCGGCGGTCCTCCCGAGCGGCGCGAACGTCTGGCACCAGAACAACGGCACCCGCGACGTCCTCCCCTACCACCCGGACGCACCCAACCTCGGGATGCAGTTCATGGAGGACCTCGACCACTCGTGGAAGCTCACGCACGAGGCCTTCGACAACGGCAAGTACGACAAGTGGCTGCCGGCCAAGTCGAACGCGACGATGGCGTTCTACGAGCGCAACGACATCCCGTTCCACTTCGCCCTCGCGGACGCCTTCACGGTCTGCGACGACTACCACTGCTCGGTCCTCGGCCCCACAGACCCGAACCGCTACTTCATGTTCACCGGGTGGGACGGCAACGACGGGACCGGGGGCGGCCCGGACCTGTGGAACGCGGAGGTCGGCTACTCGTGGAGCACCTACCCCGAGCAGCTCCAGAAGGCGGGCGTGAGCTGGAAGGTGTACCAGGACATCGGCGACGGTCTCGACGCCGCGGGCTACTGGGGGTGGACGAGCAACGCCTACATCGGCAACTACGGCGACAACTCGCTCCTCTACTTCACCCAGTACCAGAACGCCCAGCCGGGTAGCTCCCTCTACGACAACGCCCGCACGGGGACCAGCGCAAAGACCGGCGACGATCTCTTCCGGATCTTCCGCAACGACGTTGCGTCCGGCAACCTTCCGCAGGTCTCCTATATCGTCGCGCCGGAAGCGTACTCGGAGCACTCCAACTGGCCGCCCAACTTCGGCGCCTGGTACATGGCGAACATCCTCGACATCCTCACCTCCAACGCGGACGTGTGGAGCAAGACGGCCGTCTTCATCATGTACGACGAGAACGACGGCTTCTTCGACCACATCGTCCCGCCGCACCCCAACACGTCCCAGATCCCGGGCGCCTCGACGGTCTCGACCGCGGGCGAGTACTACGACGGCCGCGCAACCTTCTCAGGCAAGAGCGACGTCCCGGGCCACTTCGGCCTCGGAGTCCGCGTCCCCCTGATCGTCGCGTCTCCGTGGAGCATGGGCGGCTGGGTGTGCTCCGAAACGTTCGACCACACGTCGATCATCCGCTTCCTCGAGGCCCGCTTCGGCGCCACGTCGCCCAACATCTCCGAGTGGCGTCGCGCGGTCTGCGGCGATCTCACGAGCGCCTTCGACTTCTCCGGAACGGGCGGCGGGGTCCCTGCGATGCCGGACACGTCGTCGTACAAGCCCGCCGACCAGAACCGGCACCCCAGCTACGTTCCCACGCCCCCGGCCGTCAACTCGATGCCGAAGCAGGAGCCGGGCACGCGGCCGTCGCGCCCGCTCGGCTACGCGCTGGGCGTCGAGGCCGCGGTCGACGGCGGGAAGCTCACGGCGCGCTGGACGAATGCGGGTGGCCTAGGCGCGCACGTCCAAGTCCGTTCGAACCTCCTGGCGGCTGCCCCGTATTCGTACACAATCGGGGCGGCCACATCCCTCGGCGCCGCCTGGGACCTCGGCACGACCTACGACGTGCAGATGCACGGCCCGTCCGGCTGGTACCGCCGGTTCGCGGGCACGACGGCGGCCGCGGACATCCGGGTCACTGTCGCTAGTGATGGGGCCGCCGGGCATGCCCGGTTCCGCGTGGAGAATGCCGGCTCGACCGCGGCCGAGCTGACGCTGGCCGACGCGTATGGGGCCGGGTCGCAGGCCCTTGCGCTCAACCCCCGCCAGGCCAAGACCGTGGTGATCCCCACGCAGGGCGGCTGGTACGACCTCACGATCACCACGGCCGCCGATCCAACGCTCGTGCGCGTTCTCGCCGGTCGCCTCGAGAACGGACGGCCGCTCACGAGCGACCCGCAACTCGGCCGTTAGGCCCTCGGCCGCCGCGCCGCCGCCGCGCCGCCGAGCCGGCGAGCCGCCGCGCTCCCGCCCACTTGTTCGCGACCGAGTGGGTGGGGGCGCGGCGTGTCCCCCAAGACACGGGTCGGGCACCTCTAGAAGTGGGACAGTGCGCTCGATAGCGTGGCCTGTGCACGTGGTCGAGCAAACGGCACGGGAGGAGACCGATCGTGGCAAGGATCGCTGTCATCGGAGGGCACGGAAAGGTTGCCGTGAGACTTGAGCCGATTCTGGCGGGACGAGGTGATTTCGTCAGCGCCATCATCCGCAACCGCGAGCACACCACGGACGTGACGGCCGCGGGGGCCCACCCGGTCGTCGCCGACGTCGAGCAGTTGGACACAGACCACATGGCCGAGCTGTTCCAGGGCTGCGATGCGGTTGTCTGGTCCGCCGGCGCGGGCGGAGGCAACCCCGCCCGGACGTATGCTGTCGACCGCGATGCCGCCATCCGTTCCATGGATGCCGCAGCCAAAGCCGGTGTGAAGCGGTACGTCATGGTCTCGTACCTCGGTGCACGGAAGGACCACGCCGTCGCCCCCGACCACCCGTTCTTCCCCTATGCAGAGGCCAAGGCCGCCGCGGACGACTACTTGCGCAGCACGTCCCTCGAGTGGACGATCGTGGCGCCGAGCACCCTCACGCACGACCCAGGATCGGGCCGCATCGCTCTGGCGGACCATGATCACTCGGGAAACGTCAGCCGGGACGACGTCGCAGCGGTCATCGCCGCAACCCTGACCATGCCCAAGACGGTAGGCAAGTTCATCGGCTTCAACCAGGGCGAGACGCTCATCTCAGACGCCCTCGCATCGCTCTGAAGCACCGCCCCAGCTCTCGAGGAGGAGACCATGGCCAAGCTCATCTACGCGGCGATCACCTCGGTAGACGGCTACATCGCCGACCGCGACGCCGAATTCGGGTGGGCGGTTCCAGACGAGGAACTGCATGCCTTCGTCAACGACCTCCTGCGGCCGGTGGGCACCTATCTGTATGGGCGCCGGATGTTCGAGGTCATGAAAGTGTGGGACGACCCAGACTTCGCAGAGGACGCCTCGCCCGCCGTCGCCGACTTCTCCCGGATGTGGCGGGCGGCAGAGAAGGTCGTCTTCTCGGGAACTCTGGCTGAGCCGGACACCGCGCGGACTCGCCTCGAACGGCGCTTCGAACCGGCGGCCATCCGCCAGCTCAAGGAAAGGGCGGATACCGACCTCGCGATCGGCGGCGGCATGCTGGCCGCGCCAGCGTTCGCTGCGGGCCTGGTCGACGAGGTGCACCTGTTCCCTGCACCCGTCTCGGTTGGCGGCGGAACGGCTGCCATGCCGGACTTCCGGGTGGACCTTGAGCTCCTCGAGACCAGCACGTTTTCGAGCGGCTTCGTCCACCTGCACTACCGCGTGCGGCACTGAGGAAGAACGCGCTCGTGACCGCTGTCGCCAATCCCCTGCACATCCTCGAGGACCTGCGATCCGTCTTGCAGGACAAGGTCGACGCCGACGCGCACCGTCTGCGGGCCTTCACCGCCGACCGTTCGGGTCACCGATCCGCAGGGCCGCCGCTCGCCGTCGTCTACCCGCGGAGCGTCGAGGACGTCCAGGCCGTCTGCCGCATCGCCTCGGCCACGGGGACACCCATCGTTACGCGGGGCGCGGGCACGGGCTTGGCCGGAGGCGCGATCGCGGGGCCGGGCGAGATCGCCCTCTCCATGCGGGACATGGACCAGATCCTCGAGATCTCCGTGGCCAACCATCTTGCCGTCGTCCAGCCCGGTGTCCTCAACGGGGACCTCAACCGTACGCTCGCCGAATTCGGCCTATGGTGGGCGCCCGATCCGGCGAGCAAGGACATCTCGACGGTCGGCGGCAACGTCGCCATGAACGCTGGCGGGCTGCTGTGCGCCAAGTACGGCGTGACGCGCGAGGCGGTCCTGGCGCTCAAGGTCGTGCTTGCCGATGGGAGACTCATCTCAGTGGGACACCGGACGGTCAAGGGCGTCACCGGGTATGACCTCTGTGCACTCATGATCGGCTCGGAGGGCACGCTCGGGATCATCGTCGAGTGCACCCTCAAGCTGCTGCCCGTTGTAACGGGGGAGATCGCAACGATCGGGGCCTTTTTCGACAGCGTCGAGTCGGCAGCCGAAGCCTCCTCCGCCGTCACGAGGAACGGCCACGTTCCGGCGATCATGGAACTCATGGACCGGCGCACCCTCGAGTGCGTGGGTCGATACACGGGCCAAGACCTTGTGGGCCAGGGGTCGGCGTACCTGCTCATCCAGTGCGATGGCCAGGGCGCCGTCGAGACCGCGGCGCGCATCACGGATCTGGTCCGGGCAGCCGGCGGACGCGCGGAGACGACCGTCGATCCGGCTGAGTCGGAGCGGCTCCTCGACCTCCGGCGCAAGGCGTTCCCCGCCATGGAGACTCTGGGCACTGTCCTCGTCGAGGACATTGCCGTACCGCGGGACCGTCTCAGCGACGCGTTCGCCGCGGTCCGGGACCTTGAGGAGCGGTACGGAGTCGTCATCCCCACGGCCTGCCACGCCGGGGACGGCAACCTTCACCCGACCTTCGTGTTCGAGGGCGACGCCGCTCCTCCAGAAGTGTGGGCGGCGGCGGGAGAGCTCTTCTCGAAAGCGCTCGCGCTCGGCGGGACCCTTACCGGCGAGCATGGCATCGGCGTGCTCAAGCGTGCGTGGCTCGCCGACGAGCTCGGTCCGGACCAATACGACCTCCAGCGGCAGATCAAAGCGGTCTTCGACCCCGCGAACCTCCTCAACCCAGGCAAAGTATTTGGCTGAGCCTTGCGTCCCGCGCCCTGAGGTCCATCATGGCCTCATGGGAACCGTGACGGACTATCTTGCGACGCTGTCTGGGCCGAACCGGGAGACCCTTGAGCGCGTGGTCGCCGTCGCGCGGGAGGTGGTTCCCGAGGCGACCGAAGGGACGAGCTACGCGATGCCCGCGCTGATGGTCCATGGCAAGGCATTTCTCAGCACGCTCGAGACCAAGAAGCACCTCGCGATCTACCCGTTCAGCGGCCAGGTCTTCCCTCGCCTCGCGGACAAGCTCGAGGGCTTCGACTGGGATCGGGGAACGCTTCGCTTCTCTGCTGAGCACCCTGTGCCCGACGAGGTGCTTCGTGAAATCGTCTCGCTCCGCGTCGCAGACATCGAGGCCAAACTGTCGTCAAAATGACCCTGCCCTGACCCCCTGATGCGCACCGGCTGGACTCCTCCCCGGTTAGCCGCTACGTCATCTTGCCGTGATCTAATTCTGGAGGTGCCCACCCCCAGCACACGCAGAGAGCAGGAATCATGGCGGACGCGAGCGTTCCCGAAGGCCAGTACTGGTTCGTCGGGTCGTACTACTCGGACCGGGATCCCCAGGACCAGACCGACAGGTTCTTGGCCGAGGGAATCTGGGAAAACGGTTTCGAGGACCGCTACCTCGAGACCGTCAAGTCGATGAAGGCCGGCGACCAGATCGCCATCAAGTCCACCTATGTCCGCAAGGACGGGTTGCCGTTCGATCCCCGCGGCCACGCCGTGCCGGTCCTGAGCATCAAAGCCATCGGCACCGTGACGGCGAACCCGGGGGATGGCCGTCGCGTCGAGGTCGACTGGACCCGGCTCAAGAAGCCGCGCGAGTGGTACTTCTACACAGGCCGGCACACCATCTGGAAGGTCACGCCGAGCCACTGGATGCGGGAGGCGCTCATCCGCTTCGCGTTCTGGAAGGAGCCTCAGGACGTCGAGAGGTTCCGCAACGACCCCGCGTGGGCCAAGCGCTTCGCCGACGCCGACCCCAAGCCTGAGCAGCGCTTCGCGTGGACGGCGTTCTACGAGGAGACAGCGACGGCGCTGCTGGCCTACCGCACCCGCCGGCCGGAACTCCTCGCCCACCTCAAGGAGATGCAGGACCGCCACGAGGAACTCGGCTTCCTCGTCGACCGCGACCGCAGGGACAACCCCATGCCGCTCCGCGACATCTGCCCCTTCACGGTCATGGGGACGTTCAACCGTGGGGCGACGCCAGAGAAGCGCACCGAGATCGCGGCAGGTTGGGCCGAACTCCTCGGCGTACAGACACCCGCGCCGACGAGCTTCGACGGCATCCCCTTGCTCAACAACCAGAACTCGTGGTTCTTCCCCACAGCGGCCACGCGGCACAAGGACGACATCGACACCCTCTGGGACGTGTTCGAGGGCGCCCTCGCGGCTGCGGACTCGAGTGAGGACCACGAGCGCCTCCGCTTCGCTGACGCCTACAGCCGCGCACGGGACATCTACCGGGTCGGCACGAAGCTCACGATGGGCCTGTTCTGGATCCGGCCGTGGAACTTCGTGCCGCTCGACGGCCGTTCGCGCCAGTACCTCAAGACCGAGCTCATGCTCGACCAGGACTTCTTCGCAGCCGACGGCGTTGCCTACGTCCAGCTCCTGGACACGCTGGCGTCCAAGTTCGAGGATCCGCAGTTCGCAGTGCACTCCTTCCCGGAGCTTTCGTGGACGGCGTACCTCGAACGCGATGGTCGCGGCGCGCACGCGGAAGCGGCGGAGGCGCCAGAGGTCGAGGACGACGACGACCCGACGCCCGTCTCGCCGCAGGCGAGCTACACGGTGCGCGACATCGTGGCCGACGGGTGCTTCATCCCCGAGTCGGCGCTCAACGGGTACCTCGCACGCTGGCGGTCGAAGAAGAACCTCATCCTCCAGGGCCCTCCGGGCACCGGCAAGACCTGGCTTGCCCGGCGGCTCGCCTATGCGCTGATCGGCACCAAGGACAACAAGTCCGCCCTCCGGGCGACCCAGTTCCACCCCAACTCGAGCTACGAGGACTTCGTGCGGGGCTGGCGGCCTGGCTCGGACGGCAAGCTGACCCTCGTGGACGGGCCGTTCCTCGAGATGGTCGAGCGCGCGAACGCGAACCCCGAGGTGCCTCACGTCATGCTCATCGAGGAGATCAACCGCGGAAACCCAGTCCAGGTCTTCGGTGAGCTCCTGACGCTCATCGAGGCGGGGAAACGCTCGCCACGCGAGTCCCTGCAGCTCGCATACCCGCGTTCGGGGTCCGAGTCGGTCCATGTGCCGAGCAACCTGTACATCATCGGCACCATGAACTTGGCCGACCGTTCTCTTGCCATCATGGACCTTGCGTTCCGCCGGCGCTTCGCCTTCGTCTCCCTCGAGCCGAACGTCAACGACGCGTGGCAGGAGTGGATGGCGAACCGCCACAACGTGGCCACCGAACACCTCGAGCTGGTCCGCAGCCGCTTCCAGGCGCTCAACGAGCGGATCGCCGAAGATCCGGCCCTCGGCGGCGAGTTCCGCCTCGGCCACAGCTTCGTGACCCCGCCCGCCGAGGAGAGGGTGGCCTCATTCCCGGACTGGTTCCGGGGAGTCGTTGACACCGAGATCGTCCCGACCCTCGAGGAGTACTGGTTCGACGATCCTGCCAAGGCGGCGGCGGCGACCGAAGCACTCATGGAAGGGCTCGTGTGACGAGCTCGGGCTGGATGACGACGCCGGGCGGCACCGGCGTCGTCCCCGCCGGCGGAGCGCAGATCCCCATCCGGAACGTCTGGCTCCTGCTGCTCTACGCGTCCGAGTTCTACCAGTCGGGCCCGGAGGCGTTCGACGGGATCGAGGACTACCCGGAGAAGCTCCCCGAGTTGCTTGCAGAGCTGCTGGTTGCAAGCACTGAAGACAGACTGAGGCGACCGCTCACGCCGTCGTTCGCGCGGACCTCGCGCGACCTCAGCCGCGTCCGGGGCGGAATCGACACCCTGCGCACCGAATCGCATCAGCTGCTCTCCCGGGGCCTCGTCGCGTGCAGGTTCGACGAGCTCACCGCCGATACACCCCGAAACCGCATGATTCGCACCGCCCTCGAATCGGTCGCGCCGCTGTGCCGCGACGAGGAGCTTTCGCGACGCTGCCGGGCCCAATCGCAGCGGCTGGCCGGCCTCGGAGTGGGCCTGCTCGACCGCCGCGCCGGGGAGCGCGATGCCCACGTGCGCATCACCCGCAACGACGCTCGCGACCGGTCGGTGCTGCTCGCCGCGAAACTCGCCCTCGAGCTCGCCCTGCCCTCTGGCTACATGACTCCGGGGCACGGCCGCGGAGCGCTGTCCGAACGGCAGTTCAGGCATCTCTTCAAGCGCGCTGTCGGCGGCTTCTACATCGCTCACGGAACCGGCCGCGGTTGGACGGTGCAGCGGGGCAAGAAGGTCGACTGGAAAGCGAGCGAGGCCACGATGGGCCTTGCCGCGGTCCTCCCCCACATGGTCACGGACGTCTGGATCGACGACGCGGTCCGCGGACGCCGGCTCATCCTGGATACGAAGTTCGCCCCGGCCCTCACGGCCGGCCGCTTCGCGAAGGAGACACTGCGCAGCGGCCACCTCTTCGAGCTCTACACCTACGTTCGAGCCCAAGAGTCGTTGCACGATCGGCTCGCATCCTCCGCGGGAGGGCTCTTGCTGTATCCGGCCGCCGGCTGCTCCCTCGCGGAGTCGTTCGTGACCGCCGGGCACCGTCTGGGCGCTGCCACCGTTGACCTCTCCCTCTCCTCGGTCGAGGTCCGTGATCAGCTCATTGCGGCCGTGAAGCCGTTCCTCGGCTAGCTCCATCACTCAGCCGTCCTGCACTGCCCGAGAAGATCGGCGGCCTTGCGGTGCTCGGCGTCGGTCATCCAGAGCCCGTATTCGGCTTTGACCTCCACGACTCGAACCGCGTATTCGCAGCGGTACGTCCGTCGGGGCGGGAGCCACGTTGCGAGGTCGCCATCGCCCTTCTCCAGGTTGGCCGGGCCGTCCACCGCAAGGAGGTTGGCAGGGTCGTTCGCGAAATCGCGCCGCCTCTCCGCCGACCAGTGCTGGGCGCCCTTCTGCCACGCGTCCGAGAGGGGCACGACGTGGTCGATCTGGACATCGGCCGACCGCTCCCCGCGCACAAAGCTGATCCGCTTCGCCGTATACGGGTCGTCGAGCGTCCCGGAAGCGACGACGCACCGGGGCGAGTTCTTCGCGAAGGCAACGTCGCGGAGGTCTCGGGCCAAGACGTCGTTCCGCGTGTCGCAGCCGTTGCGGTCGACGTCGTCCCACGCCTCCCCGAAGCGTTCCCGCAGGTATCCCGTCTTGGGCGCCCGTCCGTCGACTCCGATGCGCACGAGGGCGGCCTTCGCCGCTGCGAGCCGTTCCGCCGGAACGCTCCCGATCTGCGAACCCGCCCACGGAGCCGGCGAAGCAAGGCCTGGTGGATCGATGATCCCAGCGAGCCACGCCGCGAGCACGGCTGATGCGGCGACAAGGAGCAGCGAGATGGATCGACGCAGCGGCCCGCGACGGCGGGCAGCGCGAAGCGCGCGCGGCAGCATGGTTCCCCCCCAACGAAATAGCGGTGCTGTCCCTCGACTCTAGGTGAGAGGAACAGCACCGCTGCCGCTGGTCAGGGGGCTATGTGGATAACCACCCTCCCGTCATTTCAGGAGAAGGCCACGTCCTTGGTCGCGTGGTTGTACTCGATGGTGACCGGGCCGCCGTCGTGCTTGAGTTCGTGGTTCGCGCCGTTCGGGAAGCCGAAAGCGCCGTAGTTCTCGTCCCACGAGCGGTTGATGGCGATCTTGAACGAGTAGGTCCCAGCTGGAAGATCGACCGTGCGGCGCCAGAGGGACGTCGCCGGGTCAAGGCCCATCTGGACCGCGTCGAGGCTCGGCTCCCAGTCGGCCTCTCCGCCGAGAGCGGCACCGAAGTCGCCTGCGATCGCCACCGAACCGGGCTGTGCGACGGGAGCCTCAGCCCCGTTCGACTCGGCACCGTGGGGCGTGGCCGCGGCTTCCTCGGCGACCAGCGCCTCGGCAGCCTCCGCGACAACCTCCGCGGCTTCGCCGACCTTCTCGGCGACCTTCTGCGCGGCCGTCCGCCTTGCGGTCGACTTCTTGCCGGCCTTCTTCTTGACCGGCGACTCGGCAGGCACGGCAACCCCAGCGGGGATCGGCGTCCCCTCGGCGAGCGCCTGAGCCAGCGTGTCGACGGTCGGGAACGCCACGAGCGCGCGGAGCCCCTCGTCCGTGATCGACCAGCCCGAGCGGCCCTTGACCATCCAGCCGGCCTTCACGAGCTTGGCCGTGGCCGTCGTGAGAGCCTTGTGGCCGCGCGGGATACCGCCGGACAGGAGCGTCGCCTCGTTCTCGTCGAACGGTACGAGCTCGACGGCCTGGGCGAGGACGGTACCGGCGTTCGGGTTCTCCCCCGCCCAGCGGGCCTCGGCGAGCCCGTCGAGCACCGCCTTGAGTCGAGCATCCAGCTTCTCGGAGGCGTTCTTCGCCATCCCATCCCCTCTCATTGCGTGGATCACACCTTGCCTCCCCATGCTTCCGGGTTACTCGCTGGTTCGAGACAAGGTGACCGACTGTGACGCACCCTTGTGCCGTCACAGGCCGGCTTTCCCAGAGTGGATGCTCTGGGTATCCAGCATCTTAATTGCAGACTACGGTTTGCCGCAGGCGACGCGGCCAAAAATGTCGGACGCGGATGATCTGATGGGTTCGAGGGAACGGAAGGGAGCCCCATGTTCTTTCTCGGCGATCAGACCGAGCTCGTGTTCTCCGCGTCGG
The DNA here is from genome assembly GCF_036848755.1 of Sinomonas sp. NCBI lineage: Bacteria > Bacillati > Actinomycetota > Actinomycetes > Micrococcales > Micrococcaceae > Sinomonas > Sinomonas sp. The sequence goes on from NZ_DAIUJO010000065.1 coordinate 18,201, forward strand.
ACATCGTGACGGCGGCAAAGTGCGAATTCGCGCTGCTCCGACAGCTCGACGAGAAGCGCGGCCTCGTACCTCGCCTCGTGGTGAGCGATCCGATGCGAGAGCGCGCGGCCCTCCTCGGAGACCGGCACGAGCGCTCGATTCTTGAGGACTTCAAGCGGACGTACGGGCAACCGTCAGGCGGGCGCCGCGGAGGCGTGGTCGAGATCGCGGAGGCGAGGACGATGGAGCGTGACGTTCTCGAGGCGAAGCATGCGGAGTCGCTCGAGGCTCTCAGGAGGGGCGCCGACGTCGTCTATCAGGCTGGCTTCTTCGACGGGAGCTTCCACGGCCGCTCCGACTTCCTCGTCCGCCAAGCCGACGGCCGCTACCAGGTCTTCGACACCAAGCTGGCGCGGCATGCGAAAGTCGAGGCGCTCCTCCAGCTCGCGGCGTACGGCGAACAGCTCGCCCTGGCCGGGTTCACGCCGTCGGACGAGGTGACGCTCATCCTCGGCACGGGTGAGCGCGCGTCGTTCAGCCTCCCCGATCTGCTTCCGGCCTATCGTGAACGACGGCGAAGGGTCACCGACCTGGCGCGGGAGCACCTTGCGCTGGCCGCCCCCGCAAGCTGGGACGCGCCGGGGGTCGCGGCCTGCGGCCGCTGCGAGTACTGCGCCGTGCAGGTCGCCGAGCACCGAGACGTGCTGCTCGTCGCAGGGATGAACCTTGTACGGCGGAAGAAGCTGCGCGAGGCAGGCATCCGGACCATCGATGATCTGGCTTCCATCCCCGAATCCACCGACGACGCAACTCTCGCACGCCTCCGGGATCAGGCCCGCTTCCAGACAGGGCTCGAAACGGGCGACGGCGGAGCCCTCGCCCCGGCGCACGGCGACGAGCCTGCCCACGAGGTCCGGTTCAAGGTCCTCCCGCAGCACACGATCGGCGCGCTGCCGCCGGCCAGCCCAGGGGACGTGTACTTCGACTTCGAGGGCGATCCGCTGTGGCAGGACGTGGCGACGGGCCTTTGGGGCATCGAGTACCTCTTCGGGGTCATGGAGCCGCCAGCCGACGACGACGAACCCCGCTTCCGTCCGTTCCTCGCCCACACCTTGGCCGAGGAGAAGGCCGCCTTCCTCGCTTTCGTCGACTACATCGAGGAAAGGCGAGCACGCCATCCCAAGATGCACGTCTACCACTACGCGGCCTACGAGAAGACTGCGCTGCGGCGTCTCTCGCAACGGCACACGGCCGCAGAGGACGTCATCGACGCGTGGCTGCGCGAGGGGCTGCTCGTCGACCTCTATGAGACAGTCCGCCACAGCATCCGGATCTCGGAGCGCTCCTATTCCATCAAGAAGCTCGAGCCGCTCTACATGGGCAAGGACCTCCGGACGTCGGAGCTCCAGAGCGCCGCCGGGTCGGTTGAGATGTACTCGGCCTTCTGCACAGCACGGGCCGGGGGCGACGAGGTCGAGGCCAAACGCCTCATCGACCTGATCCTCGAATACAACCAAGACGACTGCGTCTCGACGCTGCGGCTCGACCGCTGGCTCCGTGGACTCGCCGGACTGCAGCCGGGGGCGCGGGTCGTGGCACGGGAGCAGGTGGAGCCGCCGCCGAGCGTCGCGGAGCCCGAACCTGCCGAGAGGCCGCTGCTCGAGTACCTCGAACGGCGTGGGAACGACGGGACCCAGGCCGGCATGCGCGACGACCAGGACGCTGCCGACGACACGGCCATCGCGCTTCTTGCCGCGGCGGTTCGGTTCTACCCGCGGGAGCGAAAGTCGTACTGGTGGGCCCATTTCGACCGGCTCGAGCGGCCGCTCGCGGAGCTCGAGGCAGTCCGAGACGCATTCGTGGTGCACGAGGCAGCGATTCTCGATGACTGGAAGCCGGACAAGCAGACGTGGGCGCGGACCGTGCGTCTCAAGGGTCAGATCGCGCCGGGCTCGGACTTCCGGACGAGCCGGAAGTGGTTTCGGGAGTTCGAACAGCCGCTGCCCGCTCCCCTCCAGCCCACAGACGCCCAGGGCCTGGGCCGGAACGGCATCGCGGGCACCGTGCTGCTCGGCGTGAGCTCGGACGGGGTCGACGACGTGCTGGATGTCTTCGAGAAGACACGGAAGGGAATGGAGCCCTACTCGCAGCTCCCGGTTGCCCTCACCGAGGATCCGCCGCCCGACTCGAAGAGCATCGAGGCCGCGCAGAGAGAGCTCGCCCTCCGCGCCGCCGAGGCGCTCCCCCAGATGCTCGAGCAGCCCTCGGTCGACCTCCTGCGGCGCGTTTCGCCAAGGACCAGAGGTGGGGCTCCACTTCCGCGAGCAAGGGACGCAGCCGAGCTGCCGGCCGCGATCGAAGCTGCTGTCCGTCTGCTCGACCGGTCCTATCTGGCCGTCCAAGGGCCACCCGGGAGCGGGAAGACGTTCGTCGCCAGCCGGGTCATCGAGCGTCTCGTTGCATCGGGCTGGAAAGTCGGCGTCGTCGGGAACTCGCACGCGGTGGTCGAAAACGTGCTGTGCCGTACCATCGAGGCCGGTGTGCCAGCGGATCGCGTCGCGAAGAAGCTCAAGGACGGCGCGGATGCGGGGGCGCTGGTCCCGTGGAGCCACGTCGGGGACAAGGCCGTCTCGACGCTCCTTGGCCTCCCCGGCGGGTGCCTCGTCGGCGGGACCGCGTGGACCATGACCGGCTCCTCAGTTCCGGCCGGTTCGCTCGATCTCCTCGTCGTCGACGAGGCGGGCCAGTTCTCGCTCGCGAACACGATTGCGGTCAGTCGAGCAGCCTCCCGACTGCTCCTCCTAGGCGACCCACAGCAACTCCCCCAGGTCAGCCAGGGCCAGCATCCCGAACCGGTCGACAAGTCTGCGCTCGGCTGGCTCGCTGACGGCGAAGCGGTCCTGCCCGAACGATTCGGCTACTTCCTGCCCCAGTCGTGGCGCATGTCCCCTGCGCTGTGCGCCAAGGTCTCCCGCCTGTCGTACGCCGATCGCTTGAGATCCGCGCCGGCGGCCGAGGGACGCTCGCTCGAGGGAGTGCCGGCTGGCATCGAGGCCGTGTTCGTGGACCACTCGGGAAATGCCACGGCGTCGGTGGAGGAGGCCAACGAGGTCGTCCATCAAATCCGGCGACATCTCGGCCTCATCTGGCACGATGGGCACGGGGCCCGTGAGCTCATTCCCGAGGACATCATCGTCGTCGCGCCGTACAACGCGCAGGTCAACCTCATCCGATCCGCCCTCGATGCGGCAGGCCTTCCCGGAACCCCCGTCGGCACCGTGGACAGGTTCCAAGGCCAAGAAGCAGTTGTCGCTATCGTCTCCATGGCGTGTTCGGACCCGTCCGAGGCCCCGCGCGGCATGGAGTTCCTGCTCAACCGGAACCGAATCAACGTGGCGGTCTCCCGCGCGATGTGGCGCGCCGTCGTCGTCCGCTCACGGCGACTGACCGCCTACCTGCCCTCGAAACCCGCGACACTTGAGGATCTCGGGGCGTTCATCGGCCTCTGCGAGTCTCGATCCCGGTAACGCCAGCGGCGGCCAGTCCCTAAGGACCGGCCGCCGCTGTGGGCCCTGAGACGAGCAGGTGAAGATTACTGGGC
>NZ_DAIUJO010000066.1:0-21703 GCF_036848755.1 Sinomonas sp.
GGTTCAGGCAGCCGAGGTAGAAGGCGGCCTCGGTGCGCAGGTCCTCGAAGAAGGCGACGATGTGGTCGTCTGCCTGGGCGAGGCTGTTGGCGGCGCCGGCCATGGCACGGTCCTTCAGCTCGGACAGTGCCCGGTGCCCGCCTTCGTCCCGGTCCGGGATGCGGAAGGTGAACGGGTCCACCGTCAGGCCCAGGTACGCGAGCAGCCGGCGCCACCAGGGCTCGGGCGGGCCGGGGGCGCGGAGGGTGTAGTCGGCGCCCTTGAGGCCCTGGGCCAGGCGGGCGCTGGCCAGGGTGGTGCCGTAGGGCTTCAGGTGCTTCAGGTGCGCGGCAGCATCGTCGAAGAATTCCTCGTCCAGCTGGGCGCGGATGGTGTCGAAGAAGTCCCGCAGGGCGGGCGAGCGGACAGCTCCGCTGTTGGCGTCGGCCATGGCCCGCAGGTGCCGCAGCCTGTCGAACTGCAGCTGGAGGGACTGGGTCGAGCGTCTGATGATGCCGTCGGGGTAGCGTTCGAAGATGCTGCGGTAGACGTGCCGGTCCGCCTCGAGGGCCTCGACGGCGAGCCGGTAGAGGTCCCGGGCGAGGCCCGGCGCGGACAGGAAGTCCGCCAGGACCCGCTGCCGGTGCACGAGGACGTCAGGGTCGCAGGGGGCCGAGAGCAGGATGGTGCGGGAGACGGCGCGCACGAAGTCGTCCCCGTCGGCCATGGCGTCCAGGATGGGGCCGAGTTCGAGGTCAACGGCCAGGTCGCGCTCGAGCGGCTGGAGCTTCTCGCGGGGACGGAAGTGGCTGCGCTCGGGATGGAGCAGGTGGGTCTTCATCGCGTCAGCCTCCCCCGGAGGGTCTCGTAGTCGAGCCGGTGCCTGCGGGCCAGGGCCACGGCGTGGGCGAGCCCGTCGGGCCGGCGGCGGACGAATTCGAAGGTCCTGGCCGTAGGGTCGTCGGGGTCGGCGCGGGTGGAGATGCTCACGGTGGCCTCGCTGGCGTCGGCGAGCTCCTCCACGAAGGTCACGCACACGCACAGGGCCCCGAGCGCGTCGATGCGCTCGATGACTCTGGAGCCGAGGTAGACGGCGTCCTCGAGGGAGGTGGAGGTGAAGATCTCGTTCAGCACGATCACGCTGTCCCCGGTGGCGGCGGCGAGGGTGGCGCGCACGTCCAGGAGCTCCTCGTGGAGCTTGCCGACCGTGTCGGTGTGGGACTCGCCGCGTTCGAAGTGCGTGTACACGGCGTCGGGCAGGAACAGCTGTGCCCGGCGGGCGGGGACGGTCAGGCCGAGGGCGCCCAGGAAGTGCAGCTGCCCGAAGGCCCTGGCGTAGGTCGTCTTCCCGCCCTGGTTCGGGCCGGCGACGACCATGATCCGCTCGCCGTCGTCCAGGTCGATGGGGTTCAGCACGATCGCCCGGGGCGGGTCCGCGCCCCGGGCGCCGTGTGCCAAGGCCAGGTCGAACGCGTCCTGCACGTGCACCTCCTTGGATTCCCGGCCCACGTCCGGGTAGCAGAAGGGCAGGCCGTCCCGGGCCAGGGCCTCGGTGTGCTCGAGCCAGGCCAGGTAGAACTGGGCATCCCGGTCGAACTGTGCCAGCAGGGGCGCGATGAAGCGCTCGTAGGTCGCGGTGAAGGCATCGAGGTTGGCGAACTCGTCCGGGAACAGGCCCGCGACCATGTCCAGGACCTGCGCCTCGACGTGGTCCATGTCCACGGACGAGGACCGCTGCTCCACGTGCTCGGCGTCCTCGGGCTGCTCGAAGCGGGCGAAGGTGTCCCGGACCCGGGCGTTGTAGTCCTCCTCCCCGGCGTAGGCGCGCACGGTGACGGTGGGGCCCTTGATCTGCAGCAGGTACCGGACCCGGCCCAGGCCCTCGCGGACCGACCGGCCCTCCTCGCGCAGCGCGGCGAAGCCGGCGGATCCGGCGTAGTCGGCGAGCCGGGCGGAGAAGCCCGTCAGCGCCCTCGACCTCGGTCCGGCCTCCAGGGTGCGGGCCAGGGCGAGGACGGCGTCCGTGTAGAGCACCGCCGCGTCCAGGGACCAGGCTTGGCGCTGCCGCCGGTAGTGGAGCTTGCCTGCCTGCTCCAGGGCGGAGCGCACCGAGCGCATGGAGGCGGCGAAGGACTCCACGCCCCTGCGCAGGCCCGGTTCTTCCAGGTCCCTGAAGACCTCGTGCCGGTACGCGACGGCGTCCTCGTCGCCCAGGGGGGCCAGGAAGGATCCTCTGAGGTCGTACTGCGCCCTCCCGGCCAGGACCGCGTCGATGATGTGCCCGAGGTGCAGGTCCTCGAGGAACGCGGACCCGTCCGGTACCGTCGGCGGCCTGGGTGAATGCGTCGCGAAGAGGAGGCTGCTCTCGGCCTCTCCCTCGGGCACGGGAGGGATGGCAGGCTCCGTCGCACCGGCGGCCGGTCGGGAGGAGGATGGGGTCTTCACCGCGGGCGGTCCTTCCCTCGGAATCGGAAGGACCCATAAGCCGTGCGGCGGTCTCGGCCGCTCCGGCGGCCGGGGCGAGGTCCATCGCCCGATTGGATTGTAGCAGGGGGCGTGCGCGACGCCAGAGGCGGATTGCGGCCGGCGCCTTCTGCGAGGGCAGGGACGAGCGGCTGCTCCCCCGTGCTCAGGGGAGGTCCGGGGATCCGCGGGGTGAGGCTGAGCGGCATTCCACAGGGAGGCACTGCGGCTCATTGACCGGTCCAGAACGGGCATGGTCTACTGGGCGGCACGGCGATGGAGCTCGCCGGGGCCCTGGGCCCGAACCGCAGCGATGCTGATAGCCCCTGTGACCGCGAGGCACAGGCATGCGCTGCAGGAGGAATCCCATGGCTAGAGCTCGCCCGTTTCCGCCCGGGACCGGGCCCCGGGGGCTGTCGCGATGACGCTGCCGCTGCCCCTGATCCAGGCCCTGCAGGTCCTCACCGTTGCCCTCGGGGCGCCGGGGCTCTCCGGGGCGATCGCGCAGATCGAGGCGCGCTTCCAGGGGCGCCGGGGCCCGCGGGTCCTCCAGCCCTACTTCGACCTGGCCAAGCTGTTCGCCAAGGAGTCGCTGGCGCCGCACGGGGCGGGCTTCCTCTTCCTCCTGGCGCCCTTCCTGGCGTTCTCCTGCTACCTGACGGTCCCGCTGCTGATCCCGGTGCTGACCAGCTACGCGCTTCCGCTGGGCAGCATGGGGGACATCCTCGGCGGCGGGTTCATCCTCGCCCTGGCCAGCTTCATGGTCGCCGCCGCGGCCGCGGGGACGGGGAGCGCCTACGCCCAGCTCGGCTCGAGCAGGGCGAAGGCCTTCGGGGCGATCACCGAGCCCGTGGTGCTGATGGTGGTCTTCACCGTGGCCCTGCTGACCTCCACGGACCTTCCCTACGTGCTCGCCGCCACCGTGGCCAGCGGTCCCGCCCAGATCGTCCGCCCTGCGCACCTGCTCGCCTCGGCCGCCCTGTTCATGGTGATCCTGTTCGAGACCGGGCGCATCCCGATCGAGACCCACACCGGGACCACCGAGCTGGGGATGATCGAGGAGGCCCGCCCGTTCGAGCACTCCGGCCCGTACCTGGCCCTGCTGAGGTGGGGGTCCCAGGTGAAGCAGCTGGTCCTGTACGTGATCTTCCTGAACGTGTTCGTCGCCCCTTGGGGGCTGGCCTCGGACACCAGTGCAGGTGCGGTGGCGGTCGCCGTGGTCGCGCTGGCCGCGAAGGCACTGGTGCTGGGCGCCGCGGTGGCACTCATCGACAGCACCTTCGCGAAGCTGCGCCTGTTCAAGATCACCGAATTCGTCGCCGCGGCGTTCCTGCTGGTCGTCCTCGCAGTGTTCACCCTCTACCTCGGAGGTGGGTGAGGATGCCGCTCCAGGCCCTGTTCCAGCAGGTCCCGTTCCAGGCCTCGGGCGTGGCCGCGCCGCCGGTGTTCGAGGGGGTGGCGAACGCGATCGCTGTCGTGGTGCTCCTGCTCGAGTTCGGGATGCTGCGGGCTGCCCTGCTGCGGGCGCAGGTGCGGCTCTACGCGGGGCAGTCGGTGGCGGTGAGCCTGCTCGCGGCCGCGGTGGCGGCCGGGCGGGGCATCCCGGAGCTCTACGTCCTGGCCGGGCTGTCGCTGGCGCTGAAGGCGTTCGTGGTGCCGCTGGTGGTGCTGCGGCTGCTGCGCGACGCGCGCACGGAGATCGCCGGCAGCGGTGCGCTGGGGGTCGCGAGCGAGGTCGTGGTCTCGATCGTCGTGGCGGCCTTCGGGTTCTTCACGGTCGGCTCGCTGGGCATCGCCTCGGACGTGCTCCCCGTGTCGGCCCTGAGCCTGGCCTTCGCGGTGGTGCTGGTCTCCTTCGTGCTGATGATCCTCCGGCGCGACGTGGTGAGCCAGGCCATCGGCTTCTTCTCCCTGGAGAACGGGGTGTCGATGGTGAGCCTGGTGGTGGCTGCGGGCCTGCCGCTGATTCTGGAGGTCGCGTTCCTGTTCGACCTGCTGGTGGCGGTGGTCGTGTTCGGGGTGCTCATGCGCCTGCACCACCGGCGCACGAGGTCCCTCTCGACCGAGATGCTGGACAGGCTGAGGGGCTGAGATGGGCGCTGCCGTGATCCTGCTGATGGGCGTGCCGCTGCTGGCGGCAGCGGTGCCGCTGCTCGCCCCGCACCGCGTCAGCGCGGCGGTGACGGCCGGGGCCGGGGCCGTGTCGCTGGCCCTGGCCCTGGCCCTGGTGCCCGCGGCCGCGGCGGGGCCGGTTCGCGTCGGCGGGTTCCTGCGCGCCGATGCGCTCTCGGTGGTCTTCCTCCTGGCCACGGCCTTCCTCTACGCGGCCACCGCCCTCTACTCCTCGGGGTATCTGGCCGCGGAGGCCCGGGCCGCCCGGGCGGCCGGCGGCGAGGAGCTGGCGGCCTTCGCCGCGTACAGCCGCCGCTACCACATCGGCCTGAACGTCTTCGCGTGGTCGATGCTCTGCGCGCCCCTGGTCGACGGGCTGGCCCTGCTGTGGGTCGCGGTGGAGGTCACCACAGTCGTCTCGGCCCTGCTCGTGGCCATCGACAACACCGAGGGGGCGACCGAGGCGGCCTGGAAGTACGTGCTGATCGCCTCCTCGGGCCTGGGGATAGCGCTGCTGGCGACCATCGTCATGTACTACGCCGGCTCCCAGCCCCTGGGCCCGTCGTACGACCTGGCCTTCGACCCGCTCCTGCGGGCCGCCCGCAGCCTGCCCGCCACCCCCGTGCAGCTGGCCTTCGTCCTGGCCGTGGTGGGGTACGGGACCAAGGTCGGGCTCTTCCCGGTGCACACCTGGCTGCCCGACGCCCATTCGGAGGCTCCGACGCCGGTCTCGGCGCTCCTGTCCGGTGCCCTGCTGGCCACCAGCTTCTACGCGATCGTGCGCTACTACCAGATCGCTGCCGGGACGCTGGGGGCCGGGTGGCCCGCCCAGGTCCTGGCCGTCTTCGGACTCGCCTCGCTGCTGCTGGCGGCCCTGTACCTGCTGCAGCAGGGGAACCTGAAGCGGATGCTGGCCTACTCCAGCATCGAGCACATGGGCATCCTCGCAGTCGGGCTGAGCTTCGGGGCCCCTCTGGCCCTGTCCGGCGTGCTGCTCCATGTGCTCGCCCATGCCGCGGCCAAGGGCGCGGCGTTCATGGGTGCCGGGGCGATCGTGCGCGTCTACGGGACGAAGGACCTCGACCGGATCCGTGACGCCGCCCGGGTCCTGCCCTGGAGCGGGCCGCTGTTCCTGGCCGCGGTGCTGGCCCTGTCGGCGGCCCCGCCCTTCGGGATCTTCCGCAGCGAGTTCCTCATCGTCGCCGGCGGCCTGCAGGACCCGGGCAATGCGGCCGCTGTCCTCCTGGTCGTCCTGCTCACCCTGGCCTTCTTCGGCCTGGCGGCAGCGACGACGGACGCGCTCTTCCGCCCGGCATCGGCCATCCCCTCCCCCGCCCCCGGGGAGCCCGGCCCCGCCATGGTGGTGCCCGTGGCGGCCGCCCTGGCCGTCCTGGTCCTGCTGGGGGTGCACCCTCCCGAGGCCCTGAGTGCACTGCTGGACCAGGCCGTGCGGGAACTGCAGGTGGCCCGATGAGCCTCACCGCAGTGGGCGCGGAAGCCGTGGAGGTCTCCGCCTGGAGGGCCCGGATCCTCCAGGGCCTGGCCGGGGGGGCCCGTTTCGCCGGCCTGTACGGGATGGACGCGGCCGGGGGCTGCCTGCTGACGGCGCTGCTGGCCGTCCCGGGCGGCTTCGAGGAGGTCCGCACCCTCATCCGCCCGGACGGCGCAGGCCAGCTCGCGTATGCTTCCCTGACCCCCGAGGTGAAGCCGGCATTCTGGTACGAGCGGGCCCTCCAGGACCTCTCCGGGGTCCGGCCGCTGGGGCATCCCCGGCCGGAGCCGCTGCTGCTGCCCCTCGAGGAGGGCAGCGAGGTCCCCCGCCCCGGCCACCGCGCCCACCCGGCCCTGCTCCGGCACGCGGCCACCCCCGGGCCGGTCGATGTCGCCGGGCACGGGATGTTCGCCGTGACCCTGGGCCCGGTGCGCTCGGGAGTGTTCGAATCAGTCGAGTTCCTCATCGAGACCCCGGGAGAGGACATCCCCCACCTGAACATCCGGCCCCACTACAAGCACCGCGGGGTGGCCAAGCGGTTCGAACAGCTCGGGGTGGAGGACGGGGTCCTGGTCGCCGAACGTGTCGAAGGCATCTCCTCGGTCGCCCATGCCCTGGCGTTCAGCCACGCCGCCGAGTCCGCCGCCGGGGTCCAGGTCCCGCCACGGGCCGGGCTGATCCGTCTCGTGTACGCCGAACTCGAGCGGATCGCCAACCACCTGGACGTGGCGATGCGCCTGGCCGACGCCGCAGGCCTGGCTGTCGCCACCAGCCGGTTCGCCTGGCACAAGGAGGCCACCATGCGCCTGGTGTCCGAGATGTGCGGGAGCCGGTTCGGGCGCGGCGTGGTCATCCCCGGAGGAGTCCGGGCCGAACCGGCCCTCGCCCCGGCGCAGATCCGCGAACGCCTCGATCTGCTCCACGCCAGGATCCGCGCGGACGCCCGGCTGGCCATGGACACCCCCTCGTTCCTCGACCGGCTGCGCGGCACCGGCGTGCTGCCCTCAGAAGTCGCCTCCGAGTGGGCCGCCACCGGCCCCCTCGCCCGAGCGAGCGGGATCGCCGAGGACACCCGATGGGAGCGCCCGACCGACTCCTACGGCGACCTCGCCGGGGGCACCGGGCCGGCGCTGGAAGACGGCGGGGACGTCCTGGCCCGCCTCAAGGTGCGCTGGGACGAGATCGACACTTCCGCAGCGCTCATCGGCCGGGCACTGGCACTGCTCGAGGGCGCACACCGGCACCACCGCCTCGCCGAACCCGTCGAGATCGGATCCGGGGACGCCTACGGCCTCGGGTGGGCCGAATCCGCCCAGGGCGAGGTCCTGCACGCCCTGTCCCTGCGCGACGGCCTGATCCGCAGGTGCTTCGCCCGGACCGCCTCGCTGCACAACCTGGTCGTCTTCCACGACGTGTTCCACGGGGACGTCTTCACCGACTTCCCGTTCATCGAGGCCAGCTTCGGGCTCTCCTACGCCGGGGTGGCGATGTAGATGCCATGGTTCCTCCGCGGCCTCGGCAACGGGACGCTCACCACGGGCTGGCCGCGCACGCCTGACCCCTACTTCGACGCCTTCGCCGCCGCAGTCGGCGTCGACGACGATGCCGCAGCCGCCGAGGACCCGGGCCTGCTCCGGGAGGCTGCCTCCCGCTGCCCCACCGGTGCGATCAGCCTCGAGGCCGGCCGGACCGAACTGGACCGCGGACGGTGCATCCTCTGCCGACGCTGCGCCGAGACCGCCCCGAAGGTCTTCCGGCCCCTGCCGGGCTCGGGCGTGGCCGCCCTGAGCCGGGACGGGCTCGTCGCCGGCAGCATCCGCGAGACGGAGGAGAGCACCTCGCTGCTGCGAAAGGCGCTGGACGCGAAGGTCAGGGCCCTGCGCCGTTCCGTCCACATCCGCCACCTCGACGCCGGCTCGGACGGCTCCGACGAATGGGAGGTCCAGGCCCTGCTCAATCCCGTCTACGACGTCCACCGCCTCGGGATCTTCTTCACCGCCAGCCCCCGGCACGCGGACATCCTCCTGATCACCGGCATCGGCACGGCAGGAATGGCCGAAGCCGTGGCCCGGACCCGGGAGGCCATGCCCGAGCCGGTGGTCGTGGTCGCCGCCGGGTCGGACGCGGCCAGCGGCGGCCTCATCGGCCGGGGCTACACCTCCGGGATCGGGGCCGCTGCCCTGACCCCCGTCGACGTCTGGGTCCCAGGGTCCCCGGCATCGCCCTTCAGCCTCCTCCACGGGATCCTGCTCGCCCTCGGCAGAGTGGGACCGGGGACGGGGCGGCCATGATCCTCCAGGTCACCGCCGTCCTCCTGGCAGCGGCCGTACTCATCGGATGGCTGGCCGGCCCGCCCGGGCACTTCAGGCCCCTGGGCTCGATCGCCGCAGCCCTTTCCCTGCTGCTGTGCATCGGCAGCTCCGCGGCCCTGTTCGCCGCCGGGGTCTGGGGCGCCGGAGGCGGCAGCACTGGCTGGGCCTTCGACCTGGGTGCTCCCCTGGGCGGCGCCTCCCTGCACCTCGACCCGCTCTCGGGCCTGTTCCTGGCCATCGGCTTCGGCGCCGCGGCCCCGGCGCTCCTGGCCGCCGCCGCGCCCGGGATCCGACGGCCCCGCCTCCCTGCGGCCATGGCGCTGGCCCTGCTCGGCATGGAAGTGATCGTCACGGCCGACCACCTGCTGGTCCTGCTGGCCGGCTGGGAGGCCCTCGGCGTGGCGTTCTATCTCCTGGCCGGCTACGACCGCGCCTCGAGCGGACGAGCCCGGGCCTCGGTCGTCACGGTCCTGTTCAGCAAGGCCAGCGGGGCCGCCCTGCTGCTGGGTGGCCTCCTGCTCGCCGGACACGGGGACTTCTCCCTCCATGCCCTCTCCGGGACAGGTGGTGCCCGGGAAGAGGCCGCCTACACCCTGCTGCTGCTCGGGTTCGCGGTCAAGGCCGGACTCGTGCCGGTACAGGTATGGCTGCCCTCGGCCTACCCGGCAGCGCCCGGACCAGCCCGGGCCCTGATGGCCGGTGCGGCCGTGAACGTGGCCTTCTACGGGATGTGGCGCGTCCTGCAGCTGCTGGGGGCGCCGCCGGTGTGGCTCACCGGCCTCGTGCTGGTCCTGGGCGGGATCACCGCGATCCTGGGCATCGTCCACGCGGCCGTGCACGCCGACCTCCTGCACCTCATCGCCTGGTCCAGCGTCGAGAACGCCGGGATCATCACCGTCGGGTTCGGGGCGGCGATGGTCGGGGCCACCGTGGGAAGCCAGCAGCTCGAAGCCGCCGGACTCGTCGCCGCCACTGCCCAGACGATCGCCCATGCCCTGGCCAAATCGCTGCTGTTCACCAGCGCCTCGGCCGTGGAGGAAGGCGCCGGGACCACCGACCTGGACAGGCTGCGCGGAATCATCCACCGGATGCCCTTCTCGGGCACTGGCCTCCTGGTGGGAGGACTGACCCTGGCCGGGCTCCCGTTCACGGCCGGGTTCGCCTCCGAATGGCTCACGCTGGAGGCCCTGATGCAGCAGTTCAGGGTCTCGGACGTGGCCCTGCAGCTGTGCACCGCCGTCGCCGGGGCCCTCGTGGCCCTCTCCATCGGAATCGCCGGAGTGGCCTTCGTCCGCCTCGTCGGGCTGAACGTGTTCGGACCCGCGGCCGGCACGGACGGGCCGCCTCCCGAGCGCGAGCATGCCCTCCCCCACCGGGGCGCCACCGCGCTCCTCGTCCTCGGATGCCTGGCCGGGGCGGCCCTGGCCCCGGTGGAGGTCGGCTTCGTCGCCGACGGCCTCAGACCCCTGGTCGGCGACACCGCCCGCGCCGCCCTGGGCAGCTCCTGGACCCTGCAGCCGGTCTTCCCCGAGTTCTCCTCCCTCTCCCCCTCGTGGCTGTGGATCGTCATCCCCGCCTACGCCCTCCTCGTCGGGCTGGTCATCCTCGCCGCCAGCGGACGCGGATTCCTCCGGGTGCGCCGGGTTCCCGCATGGGCATCCGCCTCGCACGGCGCCGACGGCGCCCACGGCTACACCTCGTTCGGCTACGCCAACCCCGTCCGCCGCATCCTGGCCAACCTGCTGCTGACCCGCAGCGAGCTCACCCGCGAGCCGGCGGCACCCGAGCAGGAGGAAGCCTTCGCGCCCAGCGGCACCGTTCCGGGCCATGCCCGGCTCGGATTCTCCGTCGATGTGGTCGAGGTCGTCGAACGCTACCTCTACCGGCCCCTCGCAGCCGCGCTGGCCTGGACCGCCCGGCAGGCCAGGCGCCTGCAGTCAGGCCGCCTGGACGCCTACATGGCCTACATGTTCCTCACCCTGCTCGCCGTCATCGCCCTCATCGCCCTCTCCCCGAGCCCCTCCCCATGAGCACCCACCGCACGGCCGGGACCCCGCAGGACGAGCCCTGCCCCGAGGTGCTGCGCCCAGAGGCCGCCGGGCGTACCCTGTCAGCATCAAGCGGCGGAGGGGCCCGCCGCAACCGCGGTCCGACCGCCAACGGTCCCTGCCGACAGCCACGACGAACGTCCGAGAGGCAGGGAACCACCGTGGCCCCGCAGCAGCTGTGCTTCCATCTGGACCGCGTCAGCGCCGTCAGGGACGGCCGGCCCGTCCTGGAGAACGTGACCCTCGGCTTCCCCGCCGGAGCGAAGGTCGGGCTCGTCGGCCCCGACGGCCCCGGCAAGTCCACGCTGCTCGGCATCATCGCCGGCATCACGCAGCCCACCACCGGGCATGCGGTCACGGCCCCGGGGCTCAGCGTCGGCATGCTCCCCCGCAAGCCCACCCTGGACGAGGACGGATCCGTCCAGGAGATCGTCGAAGAAGGCGTCCGCGGCGCCATGGGGCTGCTGCAGCGCTTCGGGGACCTCACCGACGAACTCGCCGCCCACCCAGCCGACTGCAGACTCGCCGAACTCGGCCACCTGCAGGCCGAGCTCGACCGGCACGAAGCCTGGGACCTCCGCGCACGCCTCGCCCAGACCATGCAGGCTCTGCACTGCCCTCCCGGGCACACGCCAGTGCGGGGCCTCACCGGCAGCGAGCGGCAGCGTGTGGCACTGTGCAGGGTGCTGCTGCGCCAGCCAGACCTGCTGCTGCTCGACGAGCCCACCGACGACCTCGACGCAGACAGTGCGGCCTGGCTCGGACAGCACCTCCGCGCGTACCCCGGCACCGTGATCGCTGCCACCGCAGACCGGTGCTTCCTCGACGACGCCGCTGACTGGATCCTCGAGCTCGACCGAGGGCACGCCAGCGCCTATCAGGGCAACTACACCGCCTACCGCGAGGACAGGCAGAACCGAGCACGACCATTCACCGAAGGAAGGAAGCCCGTGAACGACGATTCCGCATCCTCCGCCCACGACCTCTACCTCGTCCGCCACGGGCGGACCGCCCTGAATGCCCAGGGCCGCCTGCGCGGGCTCGCCGACCCCGCACTGGACGAGGCCGGGATCGCCGAGGCCGAACGGCTCGCCCGGGATCTGGCGGCCACGGCGGCAGCAATGGTGGTCTCGGGCCCCCTCGAGAGGGCGCGCCGCACGGCCCAGATCATCGCCCAGGCCACCAGCATCCCCCACCTCGTGGACGAGAGGTTCAACGACCGCGACTACGGTCCCCAGACCGGACGGGTCAAGGCAGAAGTCGAGGCCGAGTACGGAAGCGTCGACGCCGCCCCAGGCGTCGAACCCGCCGAGACGGTCCTGGCGCGGGCCCGCCCGGCACTGGACGACCTCGTGCTCCTGGACGACCTCGTGGACAGGGACTCACCCCGCCCCGTCATCGTGGTCACCCACGATGCCGTCATCCGGCCACTGATCGGCGCCCTCGACGCCACGCGGGTACTGGAGGCCCCAACCGGCAGCTGGAACCTCCTGCGCCGCGAAGGGGGCAGCTGGGTCGTCGTCGCCGTCGACCAGAAGCCCCCGCAGGACTGAGCCACTGCCCCATGAATCCACACCTGCGCACCGCACCGTCGTGCCGGCGGCACCGCGCCCCAGCAGAACAGACACGGCAGGACAGCCCGACAGCCTCGGCACGAGCCCGGCGAGAGGGGAGAGACAGGCGATCACAGTGACACAGCAGTATCTCGCCGGCGAGCTGTCGCTGCTGCTTGCCGCGCTGCAGGAGACCACGGCGGACCCTGTGCCGCGCCGCTGGTTCGCCGGACTGCGCCGAGAGGCAGAAACCGCTCCCGTGGGAGCCCTGGGCCCGGTGGCGCAACGAGCACTGCAGCTGAACGACGCGCTCTGCTATGAATCCCTGGCCCGCAGCGACAGCGCTGCATTCCGCCGCCAGTGCGCGGCGGGCGCGGAGCTGTACGAGTTCGGGATATGTGCCGGGCTGATCGACGAGGAGTAGGCGTGCGCCTGCCGAACCCTTCCGCCAGCCATCCCGGCTCCCGTCCATGACCGATGGCCGGCCGCACGGACCGAGAGGAAGCCTGCATGAATACCCCAGCCGAGGCCCGGCCGTCCGGCCGGTCGCCGAGATGACCCCGTCGCCCCGGACAGCAGTCGAACGGGTCCTCGCATTCGGCACAGGCCCCTCCGCCCGCCGGGCCGCCTCCCGCGAGGCCGACCGACTCTGGCAGGAGGGCACCGCCGCCCGGGCCGTGTTCCATCCCAGATACGGCGGCTGGGCCGTGCTCATCTTCGCCGGCGGCGTGCGCCGGGACGGGCCGGATCCCGGCCGCCGCACCGCCCCTTCAGAGGCTGACGAGTGACGGAAGGTGACGCCGCATCATGTCTGACTGGCCGCTGTCCGGCACGCTCGCAGCCCACGGCATGTGGCGGGTGGCCATCGACGTACGGGACCTCGACGACCGCCCCCTCCACGCCCTGCGGCTGCTGCTCGTCGCCGACGTCCTGCGGCGCGCAATCGAAGAGCTGCAGGGCGGCCAGGTCCTGCTTGCCCTCCTCGACAGCGCAGCCGGGCCAGTGCCAGGCCGCGGCGTCCAGGCGCAGGCACTCTGGATCCGCGCACCCTCCGCCCGGACATCCTCGCCGACCGAGGCCGCAGCCATGCTGGGAGGGCCACCCAGCCTCACGCTGATACCGGCAGACCCCGCACCGGCAACCGCACCGCTCCCAGAGCCCGGCCGGACCCTGCGGATCGCCTCCGTGGAGTTCCCCACCCGGGGAACTCCGGCCCCCTCCGCCTCCGACCTGCTCAGCGACTACGATCCGCTCGGACTCCGACTGGCGCTGCTGCGCTTCCCCTACTCCAGCACTGCCATACTGACACCAGCCCGCCTGCACCGCGCAGAAGAGACCCTGCATCGCTGGCAGTACAAAGTCGCAGACTGGGCTGACACCCGATGGCGGTTCAATACCCCGGACCGGCCCGATGCAGCTCCGGTGCCGCAGGACGCCGTCAATGCCATGCACCACGCGCTTGCCGCCGACCTCGACACCGGCACCGTGCTGAGGCTGCTGCATCGGATAGAGACCGACCTCCACCTTGCCGCCGGCCGAAAGTTCGCGACGTTCGCCAGCCTGGACCGCATCCTCGCCCTCGATCTCAGCCACTCGGTACGCAGACGACACAGGTGACGGCATCCCTAAGCCTCCCCCATTGTGGCGATCGTGTAACCCAGCGCAACTCATGCCACGCGTCGGTGATGGGGGGACTGTCGTTCCGGGCACGTGCTGCAGCGGGCCAGGGTTCCCCGTCCTGTGGACTCGGGCCGTCTAGCTAGTACCCCAGCCAGGTCAGGGTGCGGATCGCCTCGGCGTAGTCCTCGTGCTCGGGCCCCCACCCGGGGGCATCGTCCGGCGGCCGGCGGCGGCCGGATCCCTGCCGGCGGGCGCTGCCGAGGGCAGGGCCGGTGCCGGTCCGCGGGAACACATCGGACGGTGCGGGCGGGGAGTCGGAGGCCTGTTCGTCCTGCATCGGCTCAGGATCCTAGGCCGCCCGGAAGCGCCTGGGCGGCGGGCGACCGCCCCTGACCCGAGGGTTGGCCGAGCGTTCACCTGAGGGCCACCGACGTGCCTTCGGAGTTTAACGACCGCTGTGGAGCGTATCTAACGACCGTTGCACTGACAGGGAGTTCCGTTTTCAGGAGGCTGACATGATGGATGGCAGGATCAACGCACGTGCCCTCGCGGCCGTGGCTGCGGCCGCGGCGGCCGCCGTGGCCCTTGCCGGGTGCGGAGCCTCGGCTCAGGCCAGCTCGGCCGGCACGTCCAGCGCCGGGACCGGGGCGGAGGTGCCGCTGGTGGTGTACTCGGCCCAGGGCTACGACTCCGATGTCACCAAGGCATTCAGCGCCGCGACCGGGATCCCGGTCAAGCTCGTGGACGACTCCACCGGGCCGCTGCTGACCAAGGTCCAGGCGGAGAAGAACAACCCGCAGTGGGGACTGCTGTGGGTTGACGGCGACACGGCCTTCGCGGCGCTGGACCAGCAGGGCATGCTCGCCCCGTACACCCCGAGCGCGGCGCTGACGGCCGCGGGGCAGCAGCTGGGGCCCTCGGACCACTCCTACGTCCCGGTGAGCACGACCGTGATGGCGGCGGTCATCTACAACGCGGCCAGGACCAGCACCGTGCCGGCCAGCTACGACGACCTGGCCACCGCCCCCTACAAGGGCAAGGTGGGCATGAACGACCCGTCGCAGTCCGGCCCCACGTTCCCGTTCGTCGCCGGCATGATGAACCAGCTCGGGGGCCAGTCCAACGGCATGGCCGCCGGGGAGGCCTACTTCTCCAAGCTCAAGTCCAACGGCCTGCACGTCTACCCCACCAACGGCGACACCCTGCACGCGCTGGAGACGGGCCAGATCGACTACGGGATCATCCAGAGCTCCGCCGCGGCCGGGGAGGTCCTCAAGGCCAAGAAGTCCGCCACCTTCGACCCGAAGGTCGCCTACCTGCCCAAGGCCACCCTCCTCCCGGGGGTGATCGGGATCGACAAGAAGGCCCCGGCGGAGGTCCAGGCCGAGGCCAGGCAGTTCGTGGACTACGTCCTCTCCCCGGCCGGGCAGAAGGTCATGCAGAGCGCAGACCCGCATGGCGACTCGCTCTACTGGCCCATCGTCCCGGGCGTCCAGGCCCCCGCCGCGCTGCCGGCCATGCCCGACTACCAGCGGATCGACCCTGCGTTCTGGGGCCCGCTGGAGGGGCAGATCAACACCTGGTTCGACTCGGCGATCAAGTAGATGACGGCGTTCCCCACCACGCTCGGCGCCGGGCGGGTCTCCCCCGCCCGGCGCCGCGGCGGATCCCTGGGCCGGACGGGATGGATCCTGTTCTGGATCGCGGTCTTCGGCCTCCTGGTCCTGCCCATCGTCCTGTTCCTGCTCGTGGCCGTCAGCCCGGCCCTGTTCGAGCAGGGCCCGGCATGGTTCACCCTGGACGCCTTCGGGCAGGTCCTCACCCCGACGTTCCTCCCCGCGGTCGGGAACACCCTGCTCGTCGGGACGGGCGCCGCCGCGGCCGCGACGGCCCTGGGCAGTGCAATAGCCTGGGCCGTGAACCGCACCGACGTGCCGCTGCGGGGCCTGTGGAGCGGGTCGATGTTCGCCCTCCTGCTCGCCCCCTCCTACCTGATCGCGCTGGGCTGGGAGCGGCTCCTGGAACCGGGCGGGGTCCTCGACGTCCTCGGCGTCCCGGACGGCGCCCTCCGGGCCCTGGTCTACGGGCCGGTGGGCGTGACGGCCGTCCTGGCCGTCAAGGGCCTGCCCTTCGCGCACCTGGCGGTCTCGGACGCCCTGCGCGGCCTCGGGGACGAGTTCGCGGCCGCCGCCCGCGTCCACGGCGCCGGCCCCGTGCTGGCCGCCCGGGTCACCGCGGCCCTGCTGGCCCCGGCGGTGTGGTCCTCGTTCGCGATCGTCTTCGCCGAGTCGATCAGCGACTTCGGCGTCGCCGCCACGCTGGCCAACGACGCGAAGTTCCCGATCGCCACCTACACCCTCTACAACGCCGTGCAGGCCTTCCCGGTGGACTTCCCGGTGGCGGCGGCGGTGGGCTGGGTCCTGCTGGCCATGGCGGGCCTGGCCGTGTTCGCCCAGCACCGGGCCCTGCGCGGGCGCAGCTACCGGGTCCTGTCCGGACGGAGCCGGAGGGCCCGCCGCCACGCGCTGGGCGCCTGGCAGCGCATCGGGACCGTCGCGGGCCTGCTGGCCGTCGTGCTCGTCTCCCTGGGGGTCCCGGTCTTCGGCGCCCTGAGCGCATCGGTGATCAGCGGCCTGGGGAGCCTCGACGGGGCCCACGCCCTCACCCTGGAGAACTACACGAGGGTGGTGGGCAGCCCGGCCCTCCACGGGCCGCTGCTCTTCTCCGTCGGGATGGGGGCAGCCACCGCCACCGCCGCGGTCCTGCTCGCCCTCGTCGCAGCCCGGCTGCTCAGCGGCACGGAGGGCAGGGTCTCCCGCCGGGTGCTCGACCTGCTCCTCCTCACGGCCGTGGCACTGCCCGGCATCGTCTTCTCCGCCGGCTACATCTTCACCTACAACCTCCCGATCGCCGATGCGCTGGGCATCCACCTCTACGGCACCCCGCTGCTGCTGCTGCTGGGCTACATCGCGACCGCGCTGCCCTCCACCACCAGGCTGCTGGTGGGGACCGTCGGCCAGGTCCAGGCCTCCCTCCCCCGGGCGGCCCGGGTCCACGGGGCCGGCGCCGCCAGGGCCTGGGCCGGCACCGCGCTGCCGCTGCTGGCCCGCCCGCTGATCTCGGCGTGGCTGCTCACCTTCGGCGGCACCCTGCTGGAGCTGCCGGTCTCCGAGCTGCTCTACCCGCCCGGGCAGCCGCCGGTGGCGATCGGCATCACCAAAGCACTCTCGAACTACGACTACGGAGGAGGGACCGCCATGGAAGTCCTCGCCGTCCTGCTCGCCCTGGCCGTCATGGGCCTGGCCTGGGCCCTGTGGGCCCTGCTCGCCCCGGCCGGCTGGCGCCGGATCGGAACCACCGCATGAGCGGGCACCGCATCGAGGCGGCCGGCCTCGGGAAGTCCTACGGGAGCGTCCGGGCCCTGGCGGGGATCGACCTCGAGGTCGAGCCCGGGGAGTTCCTCGTCCTGCTCGGGCCCTCCGGGTCGGGCAAGTCCACCCTCCTGCGCACCCTGGCAGGAGTCGAGCGCCCCGACGCCGGGACGCTGAAGATCGCCGGCCGCACCGTCGAGGACGCCGGCACGCACCTGCCGCCCGAACGGCGCGACCTCGGGATGGTCTTCCAGGACTACGCGCTCTGGCCCCACCTGACCGTCGCCCAGAACGTCGGCTTCGCGCTCCGGCGCAGCCGGCTGCCCCGCACCGAGGCCGCCGCCCGCACGGCCGAGGCCCTGGGATCGGTCGGACTGGCCGAGCACGCCGGCCGGTACCCCTCCGACCTCTCCGGCGGCCAGCAGCAGCGCGTGGCCCTGGCCCGGGCCATCGTCTCCCGGCCCGGGCTGCTGCTCTTCGACGAGCCCCTGTCCAACCTGGACGCCGACCTGCGCGAACGCCTGCGCCTGGAGATCTCCCGGGTGACCCGGCTCTGCGGCGCGACCGCCGTCTACATCACCCACGACCAGTCCGAGGCCTTCGCCCTCGCAGACCGCATCGGCGTGCTCGACCACGGCCGCCTCGTCCAGCTGGACCGGCCCGAGGAGGTCTACCGGAACCCCGCCACCGCCTTCGTCGCCCGGTTCACCGGCTGCGCCGGGGAACTCCCGGTCCAGGTGGCAGGAACCGACGGCCAGCGGGCCACCGTCCGCATCGGCAGCATCGCCCTGAGCATCAGGGCCCTCGGCACCCTCCACCCGGGCGGGACGGCGAGCATGATCATCCGCCCCGACGCGGCCGCCTTCACCTCCCCCACCGAAGCCGACGCCGTCCAGGCAGTCGTGACCGACGTCGCCTACCGCGGCCGCGGCTACGAGCACGCGGTCCGGACCGAAGCAGGCCTCCTGACCGGCCTCCACGGCCCCACCCGCCTCGAGCGCGGCGCCCGCGTGGGAATCAGGCTCTCCCCCCAGGGATGCCACGCCCACCCCGGGGCATGCAACAATGGTGAAGAACCAAAAGCAACGACTGTTAGATTCGAACCCGAACAGAGGGTTCCATTCCCAGGAAGGCAGCCTGCCCTGTGACCGGATTCGCATTGTTCGCCGCGGTGTTCCTCGCGTGCGTGGTGGAGGCCGTCGAGGCCCTCACGATCATCCTCGCCGCCGGAACCGGAAGGGACTGGCGCTCAGCCCTGAAGGGCATGGCCGCGGCCCTGATCGTGCTCGCCGCCATCGTCGCCGCCCTCGGCCCCGCGGTCACCGCGCTGCCGCTGACCGCCCTGCGCCTGGTCGTCGGCGGCCTCCTGCTCGTCTTCGGCATCGGCTGGCTGCGCAAGGCGATCCTGCGCGCCAGCGGCAACAAGGCCCTCCACGACGAGGACGCCGCCTACGCCGAAGAGCTCGCGGCAGCCCGCTCGGCCGGGGCCGGGAAGCGGCCCCTGGCCGGGGACTGGTACGCCTTCACGCTCTCCTTCAAGGGCGTCCTGCTCGAAGGGCTCGAGGTGGTCTTCATCGCCCTGACCTTCGGCAGCAACCAGCACGACATCCCGCTCGCATCGGCCGGCGCCGCGGCGGCCGTCGTCCTCGTCGCCGTCGCCGGCCTCGCCGTGCGGGCACCCCTGTCCCGGGTCCCGGAGAACACCATGAAGTTCGCCGTCGGGGTCATGCTGACCTCCTTCGGCCTCTTCTGGGGAGCCGAAGGGGCCGGGGCGCAGTGGCCCGGCTCGGACGCCGCGCTCCTGGCCATCATCCCGGGCGTGCTCCTCGTGGCCCTCGCGTTCGTCGCCGCGTTCCGGCGCGCTCCCGAGGCCGCCCCAGCCGAGGCCGCGCACGCCGAGGCCGGCTGACCCAGCACCAGCACACTAGGAGAGAAGAGACGATGCAGAAGATCAAGGCCTTCGGAATGTTCTGGTGGAACTTCCTCATCGGCGACGACTGGACCGTCGCGGCCGCCGTCGCCGTCGGGCTGGCCGCCACCTGGGCGCTCAGCCACGCAGCCGCCGTCCCCAGCTGGTGGCTCATGCCCGCGGTCGTCCTGGCCGTCCTGCCGCTGAGCATCCGGCGGATGATGCCCCAGCGCTGACCGGAGCCTGCAGCGAGGGAGGGCGGGGGCCCATCGGGCCCCCGCCCTCCCCCGCCTCCGGGGGCGCCGGGCCCGGGCTCAGGCGCCCTCGCCGTCCTCCTCGTAGACCCTGCCAGCATAGGCCTCCAGCGCCTCCGCACAGGCGGAGAGCGCCTCCTCCGTCTTCTGGCGCAGCGGCGCGCCGAAGGCGTCGCGCGCCCTCACCTTCTCCATCCAGCCGCGCAGCTTCACCAGCTCCACCTCGTTCTCCTCCAGCTCACCGTAGGTGAAGTGCGCCGCTGCGTACTCCTTCTCCAGCCCCGCGTGGAAGTCCGCGCACTTGTCCAGGATCTCCTCGTACTCCGCATCCCGGGCCTGCTGGAACAGCCCCTGGATCTCCGCGCCCCCCACCAGGGCATCCGCGCGCAGGATCCACGCCGTCCCCTCCATCTCCACGATCTCCCGGCGCAGCTTCCGCAGCGCATGCTCCGACGACTTCCCCGCCGGCATCGCCGCGACCGAATTCTGCAGGTAGACCGCGCCCATCGACTTCAGCCGCCGCCACACCGTGGAACGGTGCCGCGTCGGCTCCGCCGGCACCCTGTACACCAGCACAAGCCACCCCGCCGCCCCCGACGGCCCCTCCGCGCTCTCCTCACTCATGGGCACCAGTCTGCCAGCCCGGCGGGCCCTCGCTCAGCGCCCTCGACGGGAGGAGGATAGGAGGATGGAGCAGCAGTCCGAGGCCCAGGCCCTGGCCCAGATCCACGCACGCCTGGCCGCCCGGTTCCCGGACGCTGACGAGGAGGCCGTCGCCTCCGCCATCAGCTCGGCCCACGGGGAGATGGTCGGACCGGTCCGGGACTACGTCCCAGTCCTGGTCGAACACCTGGCCCGCAAGCGGCTCGCCCGGGCAGGCCACGCCGGAACGGGCACACCGCCCCGGGCCGCCGCCGGGGCCCTCGGCCCCCCACCCACCACCTGAGGACCGGCCCGACAAGCGGGCCTGCTGCAAGGAACGCCGCGAACCTTCCCGGCCGCGGCCCAAGGAGCGCACGGCCCGGAGCATGTGGCCACCCCGCACGGGCAGCGAACGCCTTCCCGCACGCCCTGACGCACAGGGCCGGCGGCCCTCGTCAGGCCCGTCGGGGCCGCACCGCCGGAGCCCGGCACCCGCCGCACCCCCGAACCCTCGGCTCGGGGGTACGCCCCTCCCGAGCAGGGCCTGTCCGAAAGAGGCGCCCTGACCCTATAATCCGAGTGAGGACTATCAAAAAATTGACATGGACGGTCCCGGTGCGGCCTCCCCGGAGCCCACAAGCCAACCTGGCCGGCGACCTGCGTGTCTGGGGGGACGCAGGTCACCAGACACGAGTCCGGACCGTCCGCCCGCTCCCACCCGATCCTGCCGCCGCCATCCCGGACACCCCTCAGCCGGGAAGCACGATCACCCACAGCGCAAGCGCGTTCGCCGTGACCAGGCCAGTCCGGACCCAGTGCGTGCGCAGGATGAGGGCGAGGTAGCGGCTCCGGGCACCGGCCGGGTCCTTCGCCAGAGCGGCCTGCCACCTTCCCCAGAACCCGCCGGTGAGGGCCACGGAGAGCACCTGGCAGCCCAGCGATCCCCAGATCCCCCAGACCGGGGATCCATCCGGATGCACCCACACCAGCACCGCCGAGACCACCAGGCCCAGGCCCACCGGGACGAACACCCAGTACGGCAGCCTGCGCCAGTGCGCCTCCTGCACCGCCCGGAACCTCTTCCCCACCAGGGGCCACGAGCGGAAGATGTCCACCTCATGCGCCCACACCGTGCCCGCGCTGTACCCGCCGAGCAGCAGCGCCACCACCAGCAGCACCATCGCAACCTCCCCGTCCAAGAGCCCGCTTCACGGCCACCACCGCAGGCAGGACTCTGCGCCAGGCAGGATGGTCACCGCCGTTCCAGGGACCCGGCCGCGCTGAGTCAGCAAATAGGAAGACCTGCAGCGGCGCGGCACACCCGGCTCAGACTCCAACCCAACCACAGCCTCGGACGCCGCACTCATCGGCCGGCCTCCTTGGAGAGGTGCCTGTAGATGGTGGGCCTGCTGACGCCGAACTCGGCCGCGATCTGCTCCACCGTGTACGCCCGCTTGCCGTCTGGCCCCGTCTCCTCGTACATCTGCCGCGCCAGGCGCACCTGCCGGGGCCCCAGCTTGGGCTTCTGGCCGCCGGTCCGGCCCCGCGCCCGGGCCGCCGCAAGGCCGTCCCGGGTCCGCTCGGACATCAGGGCATGCTCGAACTCCGCGATCGCCCCGAGGATGTGGAAGAACATCTTCCCCACCGGCGTCGACGTGTCGATCCCCTGATCCAGCACCACCAAGTCCACTCCCTTGGCCTGGAGCTGCTTGGAGAGCTCGATCAGGTTCTCCAGCGACCGTCCGAGCCGGTCCAGCTTCGTCACCACCAGCTGATCACCCGCCCGGTTCGCCGACAGCAGCGCCTTCTCCAGGCCCGGACGCGAGGCGAGCTTCCCCGAGGCCGAGTCCACGTACACCTGATCACAGCCCGCCGCCGAGAGCGCGTCCCGTTGGGCATCCACATGCTGGTCCCTCGTCGAGACCCTCCCGTACCCCACACGCATGCC
>NZ_DAIUJO010000067.1:0-20665 GCF_036848755.1 Sinomonas sp.
CCGAAGACGGGGTCCGCTTGGGAGAAGAACTTCTTCGCGGCGCTGAGCGCTGTGAGGGCCGAGTTCATATAGTCTCCGGTGCGACCGAGGAAGCCATGGGAGTACTCGGCCCACACGGTCATCGCGTCCCGCCGCTTCGCGAGGTCCTCCCTCGAGCGCGGAACGAGGAACGACGCGCTGACGGGCTCTCCGGTGGTCGGCGACGGGTATGTCAGCCGGTCTCGGAACAGGGGATCGTGCTGCATGTCGAAGAGCTTCGCGTAGGTCCGGGCGAGGCCTTCGAAGGCCGGGTGCCGGGTGAGGTTCTCCGAGACCACCTCGCCGTCGATCACGAGATGCGGCCGCATCGAGTTGAGCTTGTCCAGGAACTGCTGGCCGGTGCGGATGCCCATGGCCCTTCTCCCGTCGTCGATGGTTGGGGTTCTAGAGGAGGTCCTCCACGCCGAGCTGGCTCTCGGGAATCGTCGTGAAGCGCCCGCTCGCGAACGCGAGGGCGTCTCCGGAGCGGTAGTTGAAGTCGACAACCTCACCCAGGTACAGCGTGTGGTCGCCGCCGTCGTACGCCGCCCAGGGCTTGCACTCGAAGTAGGCCAGGACACGGCTGAGGCGCGGGGCCACCGTTCCCTCGACCCACTGGGGCTCTATCCCTGGAGTGCCTGCGAAGTGCATGGCCAAGGCCTTCTGCTCGGCCCCGAGGATGTTCACTGTGAAGGGCCGTCCGGCTAGCTCGTCGTGCGCCCTCGTGTTGCGCGCGATGCTCACGAGCACAAGCGGAGGATCGAGCGAGACGGACGTGAAGGAGTTGACGGTGATGCCGTGGCGCTTCGTCACGCCGTCGAAAGTCACGATGGCGACCCCGGTTGCGAAGCGACCCAGACCGCCGCGGAAGTGGTGAGCGCGGGCACTCACGGTCCGCCTCGCCCTCTCGGGGCCAGCATTTGGGCGTTCGGGGACAGCATTTGGCCGCTCGGGGACAGCGCCGGACTGGGCGATCATCGCCGTCACCTCCTCAGGCCGTCATATTCTGCCGAGGTTCTGTCGATTACCGGATCGACATTCTATAATGGAACAAGACGTCCTGATATCGAACATTTCAACTGTAGGTTCCCTCTGCAGCCCTACACAAGACCCTACGACGCCGAGCCCTCACCGCGCTCCCCCGAAAGGACAAGCATGCCGCAGGCAACGGAGACAGCGGCCCACTCCCAGACCCTGGCTCGCGGGATCCGCGCGCTCGAGGTTCTCTCCGACGCGCGCTCGCCGCTCACGATCGCGGAGGTCGCCGAATCCCTGGGAGTGCACCGCTCGATCGCCTATCGCATCATCCGCACGCTAGAGGATCACTCCCTCATCGAGCGGGACGACTCCGGACGCCTGCAGCCCGGTGCTGGTCTCGCCGTCCTCGCGCGGGGGGTAGCGCGCGATCTGCAGTCCGCGGCGGCACCAGAGCTCGGCCGCATCGCCGAGGAGCTCGGCATGACGGCCTTCGTCGTCGTCTGGGACCACGCCGACTGCGTGACGCTCGCGACCGTGGAGCCGCGGCACAACGGCACGACGATCGCCCAGCGCCCGGGCACGCGGCACAGCGTCTCGTCGGGCGCTCCCGGCATCGCCATCCAGTCCGCTGTCGGCCGCGCGGAATGGGAGCGGCGGATGCCAGACGTCGCCTATCGTCCGGAGGCCGATGAAGCCCGGGAACGCGGGTACGCCGTAAGCCACGACGAGGTGATTCCAGGGGTCTTCGCCATCGCCGCGGCCATCGTCACCCCGCGCCAGCGGCCGTCCGCCCTCGCGGTGGTGCATCTCGGCGGGAACATCGAGATCGACCAGATCGGCCAAGCGCTCAAGGAGTCCGCGCGGCGCATCGCCGCCACGGTCGGCTGAGGGCCGTGACCGAGGAGAGCCCGGCGTCAGCGGCGGCCGACGGCGCCGGCCACGGCACCGAGCACGAGGAGCGCGGCGGCCGCAGCCACGGGCACGGCGAACGCCGCGGGCGACCCGCCTGCCGCGGCCAGCTGTCCCCCGACCGCTGAGCCGAGGGCGGTGCCTGCGACGATCCCGCTTGCGAGAGCGGTCATGACGGTGCCCGTTCGACCCCGTGGAGCGATCCGGCCGCCGATGCTGAAGACGGTCACCATCATCGGGCCCACCGGGATCCCGACGAGCAGGAGCGCTGCCGTCATCGACGCAAGGTCGTCCGGTGCGAACAGGACGAGGCTGAAGACGAGCACGCAGCTGGCGCACACGACCCAGCGGGCGCCGGAACCGAACGCTGGCGGCCAGACGGCGACGCTCAACGCGGCGATGGCCGAGGTGAGGCCGAGCGCGGCGTACAGCAGGCCGCCCAGGTCCGGAGAACCGTGCGCGCCGACAAACGCCGTCAAGGCCGCTTGGATGCTGCCGAAGAACGTCCCCATCGAGATCATGGCCGCCACCGGAACCAGCACGATGGCCCGCTCGCGGAAGCTCAGGGTGGCGAGTTCGCGGCGCGGGACCGGGCGGACCGCGGCGGCGGTGGGGTGCAGCGCGAACGCCGTCACGCAGGTCGCGGTCAGAAAGGCTGCGGCCGAGAGCGGCAGCCACGGTGCGATTCCCGCGCCCAACAGGCCCACGAGCGCCGGTCCGAGCACGAAGGTGAGCTCGTCGGCGGTGCCTTCGTACGAGAGGGCGGCGTCAAGCTCGAGGGCGCGTAGCGTGCGCCCCTCGGTGAGTCCCATCCACCGCGCGCGGGCGAACGGGCCGACCTGCGGCGTCGTCAGCCCCGACAG
Organism: Sinomonas sp.; assembly: GCF_036848755.1. NCBI lineage: Bacteria > Bacillati > Actinomycetota > Actinomycetes > Micrococcales > Micrococcaceae > Sinomonas > Sinomonas sp. The sequence continues at coordinate 2,769 of NZ_DAIUJO010000067.1, forward strand.
CAACGCCAGGGCGACGACGCCGGCCGGGGCACCGCTGCCGGCCTCGCGCAGGGAGAGGGCAGCCAGGACGGTCGCGGCGACGGCGACGGTATTGAGCGCCGCCGCGGCCAGGAGCACGCGCGCCTGCCCCGCTCGGTCTGCCAGCGCGCCGAGGATCGGCGCCCCGACCGCCGAACCGAGGCCGACGGCACCCGCGGCCACGCCAGCGAGAGCGTACGAGCCGGACTCGACGGCCACGAGGGTGAGAGTGCCGACGGTCAGCATCGCGAGGGGAAGTCGCGCAAAGAGGCCCAAGGGGAGGAAGGCGGCGCCCGCAAGGTCGGGAAGGACCTTGTAGCGCGCCAGGACAGAGACTCGGATTGACACGGGTACGCCTCAGCTCATGCGCGACGTCCCTGCCTCCCGTCGCGCCCAACCCGGCTACGCCCCACCATCGTAGCGGCTCGAGGGGTCAGACCGGCTGGGCGGCTACGAGGGAGTCGGCGGGGACGAACGCGCTCCCGCCGGCGACGACCTCGAGGCTCGAACCCGAACGCCCCTTCGTCACCCGAATCTGCGCTGGAATGCGCTGCTTGAGCTCGGCGACATGGCTGACCAGCCCGACCGTTCGTCCACCGTCCCGGAGCCCCTCGATCGCCTCCATGACCTGCTCGAGCGTCTGCTCGTCAAGGCTGCCGAACCCCTCGTCGACGAACAGCGTCTCGATGTCGACGCCGCCCGCCTCATGCTGGACGACATCCGCGAGTCCGAGCGCGAGTGCGAGCGACGCCATGAACGACTCTCCCCCGGACAGGGTCGACGGGTCGCGTCGCTGGCCCGTCCACGCGTCGAAGACGTCGAGCCCGAGGCCGGACGCGGCGCCCCGCGCGGCTAGGGCGTCGCTGTGCTCCAGGCTGAAGCGACCGTCGCTCATGACGGCAAGCCGCTCGGTGGCGGCGAGGGCCACCTGCTCGAGCCGGGCCGCGAGAACGTACCGGTGCAGCGACATCCGGAGCCTGTTCTCGCCGGAGCCGCGGGCGGTGCGCTGGAGCTCGCCGAGCAGGTCCGCGCGTGATCGGCTCGCCTGCACGACGGGGAGAAGCCGGGCGAACTCCTCGTGCAGGCGATCGCAGCGTGCTCGCGCGGCGACCGCCGAATGCTCGACGGCGTGGGCCGAAGCGAGCCTCGCCTCAGCCTGCGCCAAGTCGCGCTGGCACGCTTCGAGACGCTCGCGAGGGCTGGGTGGAGGCTCGGCCTCTGCGGACTGTTCAGCGGCCAGGGCGCGCGTCGCAGCCGCGGACGAAAGCAGTCCGGCAATGGACTGTTCCTCGGCGATATGCGACTCGACGGCGGACTGCAGGACGTTTGCCTCGCCCTCGGTCAGCAGGGCGGCTCGAGCCGCCGCCGCATCGTGGAAGGGGCTGTTCGCGAGGGCGCCGTCGAGGGTCTCAGCCGCTTCCTTCGCGTGTGCGCGTTCGGCGGCGGCCGCTGTGGCCGCGTCGGCCAGCGGGTCGAGGGCGCGGACAAGCGCGTTCAGCGCACGGTGCCTCGCCCTGAGGCTGGGCCAGCCCTCACGCCATTCGAGCAGGTCGTTCTGACGCTGCCCGATCTCCGCGGCCAGTCGGGTGAGCGACGCCTCGGAAACCGCGAGGGAGCTTGCCGCAGCCTCGCGCTCGGTCGCCGCCTCACGCCGCCGGGCTTCGATGGCCGCAAGCCGCTCGGAGACGATCCGCAGCCGCTCCTCGGCTGCGCGCGCATCCCTCAGCCGTGCGGCGGCCTCGTCGAGTGTCCGGATGGCCTTGTCCGGATCCGCGTCTCCCCCACGCGCCACGACGGCGGACAGCGCCGCCTTCGCGTCGGAGAGGGCCACTGAGGCCAGGCGTTCACGCTCCACAGCAGCGTCGGCCTCTGCTGCGGCTTCCTTCTCCCGGTCGACGAGCCGAAGGGGGTCCTCGTCCCCCACGGCCGGGCTGGGGTGGTCGGGAGAACCACAGACCGGGCACTCCACGCCATCCTCGAGGCGGGCTGCCAGCTCGAAGGCGGTGTGGTCCAGGCGTTCCTGGCGCAGATCGAGCCACCGCTCGCGGAACCCGAGGGCCTCGGCGCGGCGCCGGAGGAGGAGCTGCTCGGCGGCCTCGAGCCGCGCAGTTGCATTCCCGTGCTCCTGGACGGCGTCCACGACGGCGCGCGCCGCCTGCTCGTCGCGTTCGTCGGCGGCCCGAGCCGCCGCGAGGGGCTGGATGCGCGCTCGCTCAGCTGCGAGGTCGGCCTCCGCTCGCTCCGCCTCGGACCGCTCCGCGTCGAGGCGGGAGAGTGCCTCCCGCCCCCGTTGGGTGGCGGACCGCGCCTCAGTATGCTCGACGACGAGCCGCTCGAGCTCGTCCTCCAACGGAATGCGCTCGGCGAGCACGGCAGCCTGTGCGCGCGTGTCTCCCGCTTCGGCCCGGAGCTCGGTCGGCGAGAGCCCGCCGTCGTCCCCTCCTGTCCAGCCGACCGCGGCAGCCGCGCCGAGGGCGGCCCGCAGCTCCTGTTCGGCAGCCGCGCAAGCGGCTGCCGAACGGCGTTCCTCCTCCAGCTCGGGTCGCAGTGCCGCGGCCGCTCGCGCACGGTCCAACCGCCCAAGCCTTGCAGCATGATCCGCGGCCTGGGCCACCCAACGCGCCTTCCGCTCCCGCGCGGCGGCAAGCTCCGCGGCGTCGTCCGCGGCACGCCGGCATTCCTCCTCGGCGAGGCGGGCTGCGGCCACCTCGTCGCGGGCACGCGCGATCGCGGCCTGCGCGCGCTGGGCGAATCCTTCGAACCGGGCGTCGGCGCGCTGGAACCATTCCTCGGCCTCGGAGAAGCCCAGCTCGGCTTCAGGCACAGGGAACTCGTCGGCGGCAGGGAACTCGTCGGCGGCAGGGAACTCGTGGGCTCCGACCTTGTCGTGGGCGCCGGGCTCGTCGTGGGCGCCGGGCTCGTCGTGGGCGCCGGGCTCGTCGTGGGCGCCGACCTTGTCGTGGACACCGAACTCGTCCTGGGCAGCAAGCTCGGCTGCGAGTTGGCGGAGGGGAAGTCGTGCAGCGTTCTCGGCTTCCGCGGCGCTCGCCTCCGCCTCCTGTGCCATGAGGGAGAGCTGGGCCTCGACGTCCGCGTAGGCCCCGGTCGCGAAGAGGCTTTCGAGAAGCTTCTCGCGGTCCTTCGGGTCTGCGCGCAGGAACGCGGCGAACTCGCCCTGCGGAAGCATCGCGACGCGTGTGAACTGCTCACGGTCCATTCCGAGCACCTCGCGGAGCAGGGCGGCTGCCTCATCGTTGCGTGCCGAGAGCGCGAGCCATTCACCGTCGACGAGCTCGCGCAGCTGGGTGCTCGCCTGCTGCGCGGTGAAGCCGTTCTTCGAGCGCGCGCTCGGCCGGTCCCAGGAAGGTGTGCGGCGCACTTCGAAGCGGCGGCCCTGCGCGCTGAACTCGAGCTCGACGAACGGTTCTGCCGCGGCGTCTGCGTGATGGCTCTTGAGCGACTTGCTCCCCTGCCGGGCCCCCGGCAGACCGCCGTACAGTGCAAAGCACACGGCGTCGAGCACGCTCGTCTTCCCTGCCCCGGTGGCCCCGTTGAGGAGGAAGAGGCCATGCTCCGCAAGGGCGTCGAAGTCGACGTTCTGGCGTGTGGCGAACGGGCCGAAAGCGGCGAGCTCGAGCCGGTGCAGCCTCACGCGCCGGCCTCCGCGACGCGCACCGACTCGAGGGCCTCGGTGAGAGCGGAGCGTTCGGGCTCGTCGGGGCCGCGGCCGCGCACGTGCTCGAAGAACCCGCAGCACACCTCCAGCTCGTCGCGCGCGGCAGCGAGCCGGCCGCTATAGGTGGTCGAGGCGCGCACGGACCCGCCCTCGGGCTCGAACTGGAGCGAGAGTGCGAGGGGGAAGCGGCCACGGAGCCTTTCCATCGCCCGCTGCGGCCGCTCGGCATCGGTGAGGGTGATCTGGCAGCAGGCCGCCTCCGCGTGCGCGAGCGCGGGATCTGCGAGGAGTTCCTCGAGCTTTCCGCGCAGGACGGCGAGCCGATGGCTCGTCGGCCAGCCGACCTCCGTGACCGAGTCCAGTCCCGAGGGCGAGAAGTCGAGCAGCCAGGCACCCTTCGACTGCTTGGCCTCCCCGAAGGAGTAGGCGAGCGGAGATCCCGAGTAGCGCACGCCCTCGGTGAGGCGCTGGCGCCCATGCAGATGGCCGAGTGCGGCGTAGTCGAAGCCATCGAAGAGCTCGGCCGGAACGACGTCGAGGCCGCCGACCGCGAGCGCCCGCTCGCTGTCCGCGGGCACGCCGCCCGAGGCAAAGGTGTGGGCCATGACGATGGAATGGATGGCGCCCGAAGCGCGGCGCTTCTCGAGATCCGAGCGGACGCGGCCGAGCGCGGCACGCGTGACGGGGACGTGGCCCGCGCCTTCGGCCTGGAGTTCGGCGGCGACGAGGCGCGGCTCGAGGTACGGCAGCCCATAGATGGCGACGTCGGTCCCGTCCTCTCCCGAGAGGAGCACAGGGACGTCGATCTCCGAGATCCTCGTCCGGACATGCACGCCGGCACGCTCGAGGAGCCGCGAGCCGAAGCCCAGGCGGACCGCCGAATCATGGTTCCCGCTCGTCAGGACCACCTGAGCGCCTGCCTGGGTGAGCCGGACGAGCGCCCTGTCGAGCACGGCGACCACGTCAACCGCGGGAAGCGCCCGGTCGTACACGTCCCCGGAGACGAGCACGGCGTCGATCTTCTCGCGAGAGACGAAATCCACGAGCCCGTCGAGCCACTCGCTCTGGGCGGCGAGGAGTCCGAGCCCGTGGAACGAGCGCCCGAGATGCCAGTCGGACGTGTGCAGGATCTTCATGCTGGGAGGCTAACGGGTGGCACCGACAATTCTCGGTGCCACCCGCGCAGCAGGATCAAAGAGGCTTACTTGTTCTGGTCGAAGAAGTTCTTCGCGTCGTCCTCATCGGAGCGCGGAGCCTCGGCGGCCGGGGGCACTTCCTCTCCCGGCGCTCCTTCTCCCAGCGCTCCCTCGCCGATCGCGCCGTCCGCTGCCTCGTCATCGCCCTCGTCGAACGTACGGTCATCGCGCTCAGCCTCGTCGTGCCGGTGGCCGGCCTCCTCGACTTCCTCGACGGAGGCCCCACGGGTCGAGACGCCCTCAACGGTCGTGAAGGACGGGGCACCGGGAGCGCCGGTGACGATGACGTCCTCGGGCGAACCGAAGCCGCGGAAGATGAGTCCCGTGATGGCGGCGCCGAGGAGCGGGGCGACCCAGAAGATCCAGAGCTGTCCGATGGCGGACGGCTCGGCGAAGATCGCGGTCGCGGTCGAGCGGGCCGGGTTGAGCGAGGCGTTCGTGATCGGCGCGATGGCCTGGATCAGGATCGCGAAGCCGAGGCCGATGGCCCACGGGGCCACGCCCCGCGCGGCCCGCTTCGATGTTGCGGCGAGGACGATCGCGAGGATCACGGCCGTGGCGACGACCTCGGCGAGCAGGCCGGCGGCCATGGGGAACTTGTTCGGCGAGAGGTCATCGACGCCGTTCGAGAGCTGGGTGAAGATGGTCTGGACGTTCGAGAGGTTCGGCAGCGTCCGCACGGCGATCCACAGGATGAGGGCACCGGCCGCGCCGCCGACGAGCTGCGCCACGATGTAGCCCGGGACCCGCTTCCACGGCGTGCGTCCAGCCACCGCGGTCCCGAGCGTCACGGCCGGGTTGAAGTGGCCGCCGGAGATATGGCCGAACGCCGCGATGCCGACGCCGATGCTCAGGCCGATGGCGAGCGGAGCGGGCAGCGGAGCTGAGGAGGGATTGCTGAAGAGCGCAACGCCGAGGCCGCCGAAGACGAGAAGGAACGTGCCGAATGCCTCGGCCGCGAGCTTCGCGACGATGCCGAACTCCTTCGTATCCGAAGGAACGGCCTCGGCGGTGGTGACCGCAGGGGTGGTCATGGGATTCCTCTTTCGAGTCGTCGGGTGGGGACGGCCGCGTGCCGCCCGAGGGCCAAGGTCTTCTCGCAGCGCCCACCACCGGCGTGGCCGGGCGCTTGACCGCCCCTCATGCTACCTTCCTTCGCAACGCCCGGGGTGTGGGCCTCGGGACAGGCCCCGTCCGGGGTGGCGAAAAGTGAGAGGTAGATTGCTGGGGTGACGAGCACCGTGAGCCTCCGAGCCCGCATCCATGGCTGCCTCCTGGGCCTTGCGGCGGCGGAGGCGGTGGCCATCGAGGGGGCGCGCGAAGCGCCGGATCGCCCGGACGACGGCGTGCTCCGGCTCGGCCCCGCAGGCCAGCTTGCGCTGTACACGGCGGACGCCCTCGTCGAAGTGCTCGAATGGGCCAACGACGGCGTCTATGCCGACCAGGCAGCGACCGTATGGCTCGCCGCGCTGCGGTGGGCCGCTGGCCAGGGCCTGGTCCTTCCGTCGTCCGCGCCCCCCGCTCCGCACCGCTGGATCGACGCCGAACCGTCGGTGGCCCGGCCTCTTCCCGTCCGGCCGGCGTGGGTCGCCTCCCTCGCGTCGGGGGAGATGGGAACGTCCGCGCGCCCGCTAGGCCTCACGTTCGACGACGCCGGCGCCGCCGCACGGACGGCACCCCTCGGCCTCATCCCGGGGACCCCGACGTCGGCCGTCCTCACGATGGCGGCCGACGCCGCGTCCCTCACCCACGGGCATCCCGACGCCGTCCAGGCGTCGATCGCGGTCGCAAGTGCCGTGCACGCGGCCCTGGGGGGCGCGGACCTCGGCGACGCCCTCGGCGCCGCCAAAGCAGTGGTTGCCGGTCTCCGGAGCCCGGAAAGGGCGATTGTCGATGCGCTCACGGTGACGTCCACCCGGGGTGTGCCGCACGGCGCCGCGACCGCGCCACGCGCCCTGGCCGGCGCGGTCCGGGCGGCGCTGGCTACGGGTCAGGAAGGAAGCCCGGACGCGTTCCGCCGGTCCACGCTGACGGCGGGCGGTGCCGGCGCCGACGCAGCCGCGATCGCGGGGGCGCTGCTCGGGACGGTGTGGGGGCCCGAGAGGGTTCCTGCCGATTGGGCCGCGCGCCTCGACGGGGCGCAGGTGGTCGCTCGCGTGGCGACGATGCTCGCGGACGCAGCGGGAGCGCCTGCCTGAGAGCCCGCCGGGGGCGCTCAGCCCCGACGGAGGGAGATGTTGCTGCAGGCCTCGCACACGCCCTCTGGAATGACTCCGGCGTTCTGGAGACGACCGAAGATCCAGCAGCCCAAGCAGAAGCCCGCGAAGGATTCGAGCGAGGCCGCGACGATCAGGAGTCCTAGAAGGACCCACGCCGCGGGCGCGAGGCCAACGGTCCACAGGACGGCGGCCGCCGTCGAGAGCACGGCACCGATCGTCTGGGCGAAGCGCTTGGGGGGGCCTGCGACGAGCCGGCGCTTGCCGAGCCGCGGGACGATGACGTGGACCGCGAGGCGGCCTGCCGGCGAATAGCGCGGGCCGCCGGCGACGCGGAGCCAGAAGCCGAGGGCGATGAGCCACAGCGGCCAGCCCCAACCGGTTGCGAGTCCGACGGCGAGCACGGCGATGCTCAGGACGACGATGATCCCGGCCGTGCTGCGCGCCGCGTACTCGTTCACGGGGTTCGGGAACTCGAAGGCACGGCGGAGCGCGCTGCGGGGGGCTGCATCGGTTGGAGTCGTCACCGTTCCAGCGTAGGAAGCTGACGCGTCATCGAAAAGGAATGTTGCGTAGTGCGACGTCACGCGCTGCGCGCAGGCCACTCACCGCCCAGCATCTGGAGGAACTCCCCCTCGGACAGGACCTCCACCCGGTATCCCGCGGAACGCAGCTCGAGCGCCCTCCGGGCCTTCGACGTCACGCGCCCCGTCCCGCGGCCTGCCCGCAGATCCGACGCCACGAAGCCGTCTCCCACGACAAGGAGCGTCGTCGCCCGTGTGACGGAGCTCGCGGGCTGGGCTCCGCGCGCGGCCGCGCGGGACTTCGCCTCGGCACGGGACATGCCGAGCACGCCCGTGAACACGATGCGGTGGCCGAAGAGCGGGTGGGCGGGATCCGCACCCGCGTTGGCTGACGGGTTCGCGCCTTCCTCGGGCCAGCCGGTCCAGCGGCGAGGCGAGGCTGCGCCTCGGAGCGCCTTCGCGGTCGCCGAGGAGAGGGCGTCCCGCCCAGGGACGAACTCGGGATGCCGCGGCAGGGCCAGGTGCAGCGCGTCGTAGAGCTGCGCGACGTCGGTGGCTCCATGCCGCTGCGCGATGTCGACGAGGATTCCCGCGCATGCCGCCGCGTCCTCGCTCGCGTCGTGGTGGTTGACGAGCGGGACGCCCGCGGCCTCGGCCACAAAGGGAAGCGAGTGGGACGGCAGGTCATAGGTTCGCCGGGACAGGACCACCGTGCAGGCATAGTCGTAGGCGGGGCCCGGAAGCCCCGACACCTCGAGCGCGGAGCGGATGACGCCGAGGTCGAAGGCGGCGTTGTGGGCGACCAGCACGTCCTCACCGATGAACCCGCCGATCTCAGCGAACAGCTCGCCGAAGCGCGGCTGCCGCGCGACATCGTCGGACCGGATGCCGTGGATGGCCACGTTCCGGGGATCGAAGGCGTCGTGTCCCTGCGGGGGGCGCATGAGCCATGTGGCCGTCTCGACCAGCCGCCCTCCCCTCACCTTGACCAGGCCGACGGCGCACGGGGAGCCCCGAAATCCGTTGGCGGTCTCGAAGTCGATCGCGGTGAAGTCCAGAGCCACGGTCGCGAGTCTAGCCACGCGACCGGCTCTCTCCCGGGACCGCCACGGGCGCTCCGGTAGGCTGGAGGGGTGATCCCTGCCGCGCTGACCCAGCTCGCTGCCGCCGTTCCTGCGGCCGTCCAGCCGAGGGCCTCCCTCCTTCCCGATTGGCTCAACCCCGACGTCTTCCTCCGCGACTCGCCCCTCGGGCCGTGGATCGTGCTCGTCGTGTGCGTCATCGTCTTCGCCGAGACCGGCCTCCTGATCGGGTTCTTCCTTCCCGGCGACTCGATGCTGTTCACGGCGGGGCTCCTCGTCGCGACCGGCGCTATCCAGTTCAACATCTGGCTCCTCGCGCTGTTCGTGGTGATCGCGGCCATCGTCGGCAACCAGGCCGGGTTCCTCATCGGCCAGAAGATCGGCCCTGCCCTCTTCAGCCGCCCTGACTCCCGGTTCTTCAAACAGGAGAACGTGCGCAAGGCACACGAATTCTTCGAGCGCCACGGCGGCCAGTCGCTCATCCTCGCCCGATTCGTGCCGATCATCCGCACGTTCGTCCCGGTCATCGTCGGCGTCGCCGGCATGGAGCGGCGGAAGTTCTTCCTCTACAACGTGCTCGGAGCCATCCCCTGGGCCGCGGGCGTCACCCTGCTCGGCGGATGGCTCGGGCACTACGCATGGGTCGGCAAGAACATCGACCTGATCTTCCTCATCATCGTGCTGGTCTCCCTCGTCCCGATCTTCGTCGAGTTCGCGAAGGCGCGGGCGGCGAAGCGGCGCGGCTCCTCCCTCGGACTGCCAGTCGTGGAGGACACCGAGGCGGAGCGTCCCGAGGGGCGCTGAGTGTCCCGGAGGCAGAGGCTCACGGCCCTCGGAGCGTGCCTGATCCTCGTGGGCCTCAACCTCCGGACCGTCTTCTCGAGCTTCTCGGCCATCTTGGCCGACGTGCAGCGCGCCGCGGCGGTTCCCGCGTGGGCAGTCACCGCCCTCACGACTGCCCCCGTGGCCTGCCTCGGCATCTTCGCCCCGCTCGCTCCCCCGCTGGCACGCCGCTTCGGCGCGGAACGCGTCCTCCTCGCAGCGATGGGCGTGCTGACGCTGGGACTCCTCGTGCGTCCGACGACGTTTCCGGGCTGGGGCGCGCTGCCCTCCCTCCTCGTCGGCACGGCGGCATGCGGGTTTGCGATCGCGTTGGGGAACGTCCTGCTCCCGGGACTCGTGAAGAGGGACTTCCCTCACCTGCTCGGGCTCATGAGCGGGCTCTATACGACGGCGATCGTCGCCTCGGCGGCGCTCGCGGCGGGCTTCACCTACCCGCTGCTCCAGGCAACCGGCTCCTGGCAGCTGGCCCTCGGCGCCTGGGCGGTGCCCGCCGCCGTCGTCGCCCTCGTCTTCGCGCCGCTCGCATGGAACGGCCGGGAGCCCCTGCATACGGCGAGCGGCCGAGGCCCGCGCCTTGCCCGAGATCCCGTCGCCTGGCACGTGACGCTCTTCATGGTCGCCCAGGCGATGATGTCGTTCAGCGTCTTCGCCTGGCTGGCCCCCATCCTCCGCGAGCGCGGCGTCGACGGCGCAACCGCCGGCCTGCTCACGTCGTTCTCGATCATCCTGCAGATGGCGGGCTCCCTCGTGGCGCCAGCCCTGGCGGCGCGACTCAGGCGGCAGAGCATCGTCAACGGCGTCGCCGCCCTCCTCACCGGCAGCGGCTTCGCGCTCTGCATCGTGGGCCCGCTCGGTGGCATCTGGGTGTGGGCTGCGATGCTCGGGCTCGGTCAGGGGAGCCTCACGGCGCTGGCCCTCACGATGGCGATGCTGCGGACGCACGACGCCGGGACGGCCGCGCGCCTCTCCGGAATGATGCAGGGCTTCGGCTATGGCCTCGGATCGACGGGGACGCTCCTCGTCGCGCAACTGCGGGCGGTCACGGGGTCGTTCACCGCCGTCGCCGTGCTCTTTGCCGGCGTCGGCTGCTTCGCCGCCGTCTTCGGCGCCCTGTCAGGACGACGCCGCTATGTAGGAGCCCGCGAGCGCGAGCCCGTCACCGACCGCGTGCCCTCGGAGAGATCGCCCGCGGAGAGGTCTAGGCCAGCGCCCGGAGGATCTCGGGAAGGAGCGCCCGGAACGCCTGCCCGCGATGGCTGATGGCGTTCTTCTCCTCACGGCTCAGTTCGGCGCAGCTCCGATCAAGCCCCTCGGGGAGCAGGATCGGGTCATAGCCGAATCCGCCCTCCCCGCGCGGCTCGCGCAAGAGGGTTCCCTTGAGCTCCCCGTATTCGACGTGCTCATACGGGTCACCGCCGTCCCCGGCCGGGGCCACAAGGGCCGCGGCACACACGAAGGCCGCACCGCGATGTTCGTCGCGGACATCGGAGAGCTGCGCGAGGAGGAGTTCAAGATTCGCCCGATCGTCGCCGTGGCGGCCGGCCCACCGCGCCGAGAAGATCCCGGGCGCGCCGCCGAGGACGTCGACGGCGAGGCCTGAATCGTCCGCGATCGCCACGAGGCCGGTGGCCGCCGAGACGGCCCGCGCCTTGAGCAGCGAGTTCTCGGCGAACGAGACCCCGTCCTCGACGACGTCGGGGCCGCCGACGGCCGCGGCGTCCACGACCTGAGTATCGACGTCGAGTCCTTGCACCTGCCCTCGGAGCAGGTCGCGGAGCTCGCGCAGCTTGCCCTGATTGTGGGTCGCGAGGACGAGGCGGGGCGCGCCCCCGGTCACGGGGCCGTCCTGAGCGCCTCGGCGAGCGTCTCGCGCTGGATGTCCGCGAGCTGCGCGGTGCCGATGAGGGCAAGGTCCAGGAGGCTGTTGAGCTCGTCCCGGTCGAAGGGCGCGCCCTCGGCGGTGCCCTGGACCTCGACGAACTTGCCCGAGCCGGTCACGACGACGTTCATGTCGGTCTCCGCGCGCACGTCCTCGACGTAGGGGAGGTCGAGCATCGGCACGCCGTCGATGATGCCGACGGAGACCGCCGAGACGGTATCCGTGAGCGGCTCCGCGCCCGCCTCGACGAGGCCCTTGTCCTTCGCCCAGCGGACGGCCTCCGCGAGGGCCACGAACGCTCCGGTGATCGCCGCCGTGCGAGTGCCGCCATCGGCCTGCAGGACGTCGCAGTCCAGCACGATCGTGTTCTCGCCCAGCGCCTTCAGGTCGATGATCGAGCGCAGCGAGCGTCCGATGAGCCGCGAGATCTCGTGGGTCCGTCCGCCGATCCGGCCCTTGACCGACTCCCGGTCCGAACGCGTGTTGGTCGCGCGCGGCAGCATCGCGTACTCAGCCGTGACCCATCCGCGGCCCTCGCCCTTGAGCCACCGCGGGACGCCCTCAGTGAAGGAGGCGGTGCACAGCACCCGCGTGTTCCCGAATTCGATGAGCGCAGAGCCCTCGGCCTGCTTCGACCATCCTCGCGTGATGCTGATGGGACGCAGCTCGTCGGACGTGCGGCCGTCAGCGCGCACAGCGGGACTCATGGGAGTGCTCGGGGTCATGGCACCAGCTTAGCCGCCGTCGTGCACGGGCCCTTCCGACCTCGACGCCGCGTTTCAGGCTCGGAGCCGTCCCCTGCCGCTCGGGATGCCATGAGTCGGGATGCCATGGGGCCTCACCGTCCCTTCCGACCTTTAGACTGAAGAACGTGCTCCCCGCCTACATTCCGTCGCCGACGGTCAACGCGATCAAGATCGGCCCGCTCTCGATCCACTTCTACGCGTTGTGCATCCTCGCGGGCATCGGCGTAGCGCTCTGGCTCACGAGCCGCCGCTGGGTGCAGCGCGGAGGCAGGCCGGGCGAGGTTCTCGACATCTCGCTGTGGGCCATCCCCTTCGGCATCATCGGCGGACGCATCTACCACGTCATCACGGACCCCGAGCTCTACTTCCTGCCCGGAAAGAACCCGTGGAACGCGTTCGCCATCTGGGACGGCGGCCTCGGGATCTGGGGCGCCGTCGCCCTCGGCGGCCTCGGCGCGTGGATCGGCTGCCGGCGCGCCAAGGCCAGCCTGCCCGGGTTCGCGGACGCGCTCGCCCCCGGCCTCCTGTTCGCCCAGGCCCTCGGGCGCCTGGGAAACTGGTTCAACAACGAGCTCTACGGTGACCCGACCAGCGCCCCGTGGGGCCTGCAGATCCACCAGATGGACCCCTCGACCGGCGGCGCGGCGCTCGGCCCCGACGGCAGTCCCATCGTCATCGGCTACTTCCAGCCCACGTTCCTCTACGAGGCCCTGTGGTGCACGCTCGGGGGCTTCGCGATCATCGCCGCGTCCCGCCGGTTCCGCCTGCCCCGCGGGGCGGAGTTCTCGCTCTACGTCATGGTGTACACCGCCGGCCGCTTCGTCATCGAGCTCATGCGCTCGGACTACGCGAACCTGATCCTCGGGCTGCGGGTCAACACGTGGGTCGCGGGCCTGACCTTCCTCGGCGGCGCCATCGGGTTCACCCTCGTCATGCTGCGCGCGAGGCGCCGCGCCGCGGCCGGAGAGACGCCGGAGACCGGATCCCTCCACCGGCACCCCGCGGGCGAAGCCGTGGCCGACGGGCACGACGGCAAGGGCGCCGACGAAGAACCCGAAAGCACGAAGGCGCCCGGCTCCGACGGCTCAGACGATGTAGTGGACGCCCGCGACAGCGACTGAGATCGGACCGGAGTAGGCGCGCTGCGCCTCCGCGACGGTGCGGTTCGCGTCGTTCCACACGGGAAGGTGAGTCAGCAGCAGGCGCTTCGCTCCGGCGTCGGACGCGGCTTGGCCCGCCCGAAGCCCGGTGAGGTGGACGCCGTCGATCGCATCGTCCCTTCCCTCGTGGTACGCGGCCTCGCAGAGGAACATATCGGCGTCGCGCGCGGCGTCGAGCAAGCCCGGGCACGAGTCCGTGTCCCCCGAGTACGCGAGGACACGCCGCTCGATCGTGCCGTCCCGCCGCGGCTCCGCGGCCTCGATCCGCATCGCGTAGGCCTCGGCGATCGGATGCCGTGCTGCATGCACGCCGAAGCGGAACGGGCCCAGCTCAACGGTCTCGCCCACGGTCCAGGCGTGGAACTCGAAGTCCTCGTGGAGATCCGCGGCGGGTTCCATGTCGAGCGCAATCGAGATGCGCCGTGCCGTTGCCTCCGGCCCCCACACGGGAACGCGCCCCGCGGTCCAGCCCTTGGGGTCCCAGTGGATCGCCACCTGGAGGCCCGTCAGATCCATGCAGTGGTCGGGGTGGAGGTGGCTGAGCAGAACGCCGTCGATGTCCTCGAGGTCCATGTAGCGCTGGAGCGTGCCGAGGGCGCCCGAGCCCAGATCGAGGAGGACGCGCCAGTCGCGCTCGCCGTCGTTCGCCGTCAGGAGGTAGCAGCTCGCCGGCGAACTCGGGCCCGGGAACGAGCCGCTGCACCCGACGATAGTGAGCTTCACGGGTGCATCCTATCCGCGGCCGGGTCTGCGGCCCCGGACGGCTCAACGAAATACGAGACGCGCCCCATGCTGCCGGCCCCGGCGTCTTCGCGCGCCGCCTCGATCATCTCTGGCGTGATGCGAGCGAGGCTGCCGGTCGGGTAGTGGGCCGCGACGTGGTCCGCGTGCTCGACCCGCTGCACCTCGGGCCCGAGGAAGCGGCGGGCGAGGATCTCGAACTGGGCGGCATCGCCCGTAGCGAGGAACGTGTGGGTGGGTGGCTCCGAGGAGCGCCGTTCGAGGCCGTGGCTCACGAGTGCACGGTAGACGTCCTTCGCGGTCTCCTCGGCGCTCGAGACGAGCGTCACTCCGTCGCCCATGACGTAGCTGATGACGCCGGTGAGAAGCGGATAGTGCGTGCAGCCGAGCACGAGGGTGTCCACCCCGGCCTCGCGGAGCGGCGCGAGATACCCCTCCGCCGCCTCGAGGAGCTCGGGGCCGGTCGTCACGCCGGCCTCGACGTACGGGACGAAGTCGGGGCAGGCCGCCGAGGAGATGCTGAGGTCGGGCGCTGCGGCGAAAGTGTCCTCATAGGCCCGGGATCCTACGGTCGCGCTCGTGCCGATGACACCGACCCGGCCGTTGCGCGTCGCGACGACGGCGCGGCGCACCGCTGGCTGGATGACTTCGATGACGGGGATGCCGTACCGCGCGGTGTAGCGCTCTCTGGCATCCCGGAGCACCGCCGCGGAGGCCGAGTTGCACGCGATCGTCAGGAGCTTGACGCCTGAATCGACGAGCTCGTCCATCACTCCGAGCGCGTTGGCGCGGACTTCCGCGATCGGGAGCGGCCCATAGGGACCGTGCGCCGTATCCCCCACATAGAGGACGGACTCATTCGGCAGCTGGTCGATGACGGCCCGGGCGACCGTGAGGCCCCCGACGCCCGAGTCGAAGATCCCGATTGGCCTTTCCGAGCGTTCGAGCATGGCGTCCTCCCCGCTGTCAGCCCTTCTGGTCATACACCTAGCCCCTTCCCGCGCCGGGCGCGCCGCCGCCGCGGGCCGCCCGCCCGGCCTGGGCGCGGTGGGCCGCCATCATCGCGTCGATGAGCGTCGTCTGGAGCCAGGTCACGAAGTTGTAGACGAGTGCGAGGTAGGCGTCGACGTCGTCATCCCCCACATCGGACCAGTCGGCGACCGCGTGGATGCGCTCTGCGTCCTCTTCCGTGTGGACGCCGAGCCGTTCGGCGAGGACGAGGCGCACGTCCGTGAGCGCCGTCGCCCAGTGGGCGGCCGCGGTCGCGTCGAGCACGACGTCGCGCGACTCGAGCCCCAGCGCTGCGGCACGGAGGGCACCCGCCTTCGTCTCCCGGAGCGAGCGCTCGGTGAGGCGCCGGAACTCGAGCGAGGCGTCGGCGTCGTCCTTCGAGATGTTCGGGAGAAGGCGCTTGACGGCGGGGTCCTCCGGCTCGGAGGCATCCGGGCTGATCCCGATCAGCGCGGCGAGCGGATCCTCGTCGGGGCGTTCATCCGGCTCGAGGAGCGCGACCACATCGCGGAACAGTCCCCGGAGGAGCTCACGCTCGGCGTCCTCGAAGCGGGCGCTGATGCCCTTCCGCCCGTAGGTGAAGGGCTCAGCCATCCTCGCCAGCCCTCTCGACCGTGGCCCAGAGCCCGTAGTTGTGCATCGCTACCGCCTGCCGCTCAACGGTCTCCTTCGAGCCGTGCGAGACGATCGAGCGTCCCTCCGTGTGGACCTGCATCATGAGTGCGTCCGCCTTCGCCTCGGTGTAGCCGAAATAGGTCTGGAACACATAGCTCACGTAGCTCATGAGGTTCACCGGGTCGTTCCAGACGACAAGGTTCCAGGGCACGATGTGCGCGGTGTCCGTTCCCGCCGTCGTCTCTTCTCGGAGGCCAGGACTTGGTTCCGTGGCGACGCTCAGGCTCATGGCTTCCATTCTAGGCAGGCCCGCACGCCCCTCCGCGGCAGCCCACTCCCACGCCCGCGGTTAGAGTGAAGGCGTGACCCCTTCGAGCGCCAAGGAATACTCCGCCCAGGAGCCGCCCCGCACGTCGCTGTTCACCGACCACTACGAGCTCACCATGCTCCAAGCCTCGCTGCACTCGGGCGCCGCGCACCGCAGCGCCGTGTTCGAGGTCTTCGCCCGCCGGCTCCCGGACGGACGCCGGTACGGCGTAGTGGCAGGGACCGGGAGGCTCCTTGAGGGCATCGCCGGGTTCCGCTTCGCGGAGGACGAACTCGCGTTCCTTGAGCGCACGCACGTCGTGAACCGCGAAACGCTCGACTACCTCGCCGACTATCGCTTCTCAGGCGACGTATGGGGCTACGCCGAGGGAGAGGCGTACTTCCCGAACTCGCCCATCCTCATCGTCGAGTCCACGTTCGCCGAGGCCTGCATCCTCGAGACCTACCTCCTCTCGGTCCTCAACCACGACTCGGCGATCGCCTCGGCAGCGTCCCGCATGACGGTTGCGGCCAACGGGCGCCCCTGCATCGAGATGGGATCCCGCCGGACGCACGAGGAGTCGGCCGTCGCCGCCGCGCGCGCCGCCGTCGTCGCGGGCTTCTCGAGCACCTCGAATCTCGAGGCTGGGCTCCGGTACGGAATCCGGACCGTCGGGACCGCGGCGCACTCGTTCACCCTGCTCCACGACACCGAGCGCGCGGCCTTCGAGGCGCAGATCGCCTCGATGGGAGCGGACACCACACTGCTCGTCGACACGTACGACGTCGAGACCGCCGTGCGGACAGCCGTCGAGATCGCGGGCGAGCGCCTGGGGGCCGTCCGCCTCGACTCCGGTGACCTCATCGGCCAGGCCCACGCGGTGCGCCGGCTCCTCGACGAGCTGGGGAACGTCAACACGCGGATCGTCGTGACGTCCGACCTCGACGAGTATGCGATTGCGGCGCTCGCCGCGGCGCCTGTCGACTCCTACGGAGTGGGGACGGCGCTCGTGACGGGTTCAGGGGCGCCGACGGCGTCGATGGTCTACAAGCTCGTGAGCCGGACCGACGACGACGGCGAGTTCGTCTCCGTCGCCAAGGCGGCCAAGAACAAGCAATCGGTGGGAGGACGCAAGTACGCCCTGCGGCGCCTCGACGAGAGCGGCACGGCAACCACCGAGGTTATCGGCGTCGGCCACCCGCCAACCGGGGACAGCAACGACCGACCCCTCCTCGAACACTTCATCGTCAAAGGCGAACTGCAGCCCGGCTGGACTGGCGCGGAAGGGGTCGATCGCGCGCGGGCGCGGCACGAGGCCTCGCTGGCAGAGCTGCCCGCCTCTGCGCGGCGCATGCACCGCGGCGAGCCCGTCATTCCGACGCTGTACCTCGAAGACTGAGGACGAAGGCAGGAAATGAACACCGAGAAGAGATCCATGAAGCGAGCGCTCATCATCGTCGACGTGCAGAACGACTTCTGTGAGGGCGGCTCCCTCGCGGTCGACGGCGGAGCGGCCGTGGCTGCGCGGCTCACCGACTACGTCGCCCGGCACGGGCATGAGTACGGGGCGATTGTGACGACCCAGGACTGGCACATCGATCCGGGGCCACACTTCTCGGAGGCGCCCGACTTCGTGGAATCGTGGCCGCCGCACTGCGTCGCGGGCACTCCGGGGGCTTCCTTCCACCCGAACCTCGACGTCTCGAGCGTGGACGCGATGTTCCGCAAGGGCCAGTACGCTGCTGCGTATTCGGGCTTCGAGGGCCATCTCGCGCAAGCCGGGGATGCGCAGGGCCCCGCCGACGACTCCCCCGGACTTCAGGAGTGGCTCCCCCACCCCGGCGGCCCCGATGGCGGCGTCCCCGGGCACCGGCCCCCCCCCC
>NZ_DAIUJO010000067.1:20675-21072 GCF_036848755.1 Sinomonas sp.
TGGCTCGCGAACCGTGACGTCACGGATGTCGACGTCGCGGGCCTCGCGACCGACTACTGCGTCCGCGCGACCGCCCTCGACGCCGCGCGCGCCGGCTACCGCACGAGGGTGCTCGCCGACCTCTGCGCCGGGATAGCCGCGGACCTCTCCCCCACCTTCCGCGAGCTCGAGGCCGCGGGCGTCGACCTCGCCTGACCCCCGCCCCACCCGTTGCCCCGTCACCTCCGCAGGGTCCCCACCCCTGCCCCGTCACCTTCGCAGGGTCCCCACCCGTTTCCCCGTCACCTCCGCAGGGTCCCCACCCCCTGCCCCGTCACCTCCGCCGGGTCCCCACCCCCTGCCCCGTCACCTCCGCAGGGTCCCCACCCCCTGCCCCGTCACCTCCGCAGGGTCCCCA
>NZ_DAIUJO010000068.1:0-20982 GCF_036848755.1 Sinomonas sp.
TCGCCCCTGAAGAGAAGAAGGAGCGCAAGATGGTTGTTCTGCGTCATGAGATTGGGGACGTCCTGCGTGACGTCCGCCAGCGTCAGGGCCGTACGCTCCGTGAAGTCTCCCACAACGCCCGGGTTTCGCTTGGATATCTGAGCGAGGTCGAGCGGGGCCAGAAGGAAGCGTCCTCCGAGCTCCTGTCATCGATTTGCTCGGCGTTGGACGTTCCGCTCTCGGCCATGCTCCGTGAAGTGAGTGACCGCGTTGCCGTCGCCGAAGGTGTCTCCGTGCCGGACACTGTGCCGCAGGAGTTCTCCCAGCGCTACGGACGCGACCTGTCCGAGGAACTCGGCATCGAGCTCAGCGGATCGCACTAGTCTTCGTTACTCGAAAGAGTCGTCGTCAGGAGGGGCCGGGCTTGCGCCCGGCCCCTCCTGCGCATGTTTGAGGGCCTCGGACCTTCGACGCCCTGCCGTCGCGAGGGCGTCGTTGACCCGCGAGAAGTAGCCGGCGAGGCTCGACAGGTCGGCGAGGTCCCAGGAGCCGAGTGCGTCGCGGAAGAAGGAGAGGCGGCGGCGCTTCAGCTCCTCGACTTCCGCTAGGCCAGAGGGACTCAAGGTCACTCTCTGCGCACGGCGGTCGTCGGGATCGTCCTCCTTGACCACGAGGCCAAGCTGTTCGAGGAGCGCAATCTGCCGGCTCACTGAGGGCTTGCCGATGCCGATGAGGGCGGCGAGCTCCGTGACGCGGAGTGGACCCTCCCGAAGCAGGATCATGAGCAGGCCGTATGCGCCGGGCTCAACTTCGGGATGCAGGGAGCGCGAGATCGCGTGCGAGACTGCCCGGGAGCGGCGCCAGAAGAGGCTCAGCTGCTGTTCGATGGACTCGAACGCGGCGTCGAACTCTTCTGGTTTCTGGCTCGGGGTGGGCATGAGCCCATCATAGGTGGGCAGGTGCAGTGGCATCTGGGCGGAAGATATCGATGGGAGAATGAGACGATGCGTCACAGCGACTTCTGGCGTCTCATGGAGGACGAGTTCGGCGCAGGCTACGCGCGGGTCCTCGCGTCCACGCTGGTGCTGACATCGGTGGGGGGCCGCACGGCAGTGGAGGCTCTCAGGGCGGGACAGAACCCGCGCACCGTATGGCTCGCCGTGTGCGATATGCAGGACGTCCCGTCCGAACGACGTCTCGGCAAGGACAGGCCGCTCAAAGACTGATCAGGCCCTGGGGATCTCAACACCTCACGCAACACGCCGATGCGCCTATTCGAAGGTGTGTTCGGGTGGGCGTATCCTCGTTGACGAGGAGATTCACGGGTTTCCGCCGGGTTATCCACATACGGCAGCGCGCTGCGCTCGAGTGTCGGTGGCCCTCGGTAGCGTGGCGAATGGATTGAACGACAACCCCGACCGGAGGTGGACCATGGCGGCAGCGCCAGATCGCGAAAAGGCCCTTGAGGCAGCTCTCGCTCAGATCGACAAGCAGTTTGGCAAGGGCTCGATCATGAGGCTCGGCGACGACACGCGCGCGCCGATCGAGGTCATTCCGACCGGTTCGATCGCGCTCGACGTCGCTCTCGGTATCGGCGGCCTCCCGCGCGGGCGCGTGGTCGAAATCTACGGCCCGGAGTCGTCCGGTAAGACCACCGTGGCCCTCCACGCGGTCGCCAATGCCCAGCGCAACGGCGGCATCGCGGCATTCATCGACGCCGAGCACGCGCTCGACCCCGAATACGCCGCGAAGCTGGGGGTCGACACGGACGCCCTCCTCGTCTCGCAGCCGGACACGGGCGAGCAGGCCCTCGAGATCATGGACATGCTGGTCGGTTCGGGCTCGCTCGACATCATCGTGATCGACTCGGTCGCGGCCCTTGTGCCCCGCGCGGAAATCGAGGGCGAGATGGGCGACAGCCACGTCGGCCTCCAGGCCCGGCTCATGAGCCAAGCGCTCCGCAAGGTGACGGGACGCCTGAACCAGACCAAGACGACGGCCATCTTCATCAACCAGCTGCGCGAGAAGATCGGCGTGTTCTTCGGATCCCCCGAGACCACGACCGGCGGCAAGGCGCTCAAGTTCTACGCCTCGGTCCGCATCGACGTGCGCCGCGTCCAGACCCTCAAGGAGGGTGCGGATTCGGTTGGCAACCGGACGAAGGCCAAGATCGTCAAGAACAAGATGGCGCCGCCCTTCAAGCAGGCAGAGTTCGACATCATCTACGGCCAGGGGATTTCGCGCGAGGGCGGAATCATCGACATGGGCGTCGAGCACGGGATCATCAAGAAGTCCGGATCGTGGTTCACGTACGACGGCGATCAACTCGGCCAGGGCATGGAGAACTCCCGGCGGTTCCTTCGGGATAACCCGGAGCTGGCGGACGAGCTCGAGCGGCTCATCAAGGAGAAGCTCGGGGTCGGAGTCAGCAAGCCCGCTGAGGAGCAGCCGCGGCTCAAGGCTGTCGACGGCGAGTAGCCGTTGGGAGCTGACACGAGCGGAGTGGAGCCGGAGGGGGAGCGCGAGGCAGATCCCGAGGCGGTCGCCCGGGCGATCCTCCTCCGACAACTCACGAGCGGCCCGAGGAGCAGGCACCAGCTCGCAGTGAAGCTGCGAGAGCGTCGCGTTCCAGAGGACGTGGCGGAGGCGGTGCTCGACCGGTTTGAGGATGTTGGCCTCATCGATGACGCGGATTTCGCCGAGATGTGGGTCCGGAGTCGGTTCGCGGCCAAGGGCTTGTCGAAATCGGCCCTTCGCCGCGAACTCGTCTCGAAGGGCGTGGACGGTGGAGTAGCCGAAGAGGCACTCTCGGAACTCAGCGATGACGAGGAGATGGGCGCAGCCCGAGAGCTCGTCCAGCGTAGGATGCGCCCTTTTCCCCCTGACGATCCGGCGGCAAGGGAGCGTGAACTGCGGCGGCTCGTGGGCATGCTTGCACGCAAAGGGCACCCTCCGGGGAGGGCGTTCCGGGTGGCCGCTGAGATCCTCGACACTGGGAATACGCAGTGAATCGGGCGTGGTGCGTGGACTGAACCGTTGCAGAGCCCCAATACTCTGAGGCAGTATGCGACGTCAAACAGCCTCCCGACTGCGCCAGTCAGCCCTTGCGGCCACGGTCAGCGCCTTCCTGGCGCTGACCTTGGCTGCGCCCTCCGCAGTCGCTGACGATGGGCCGCCTACGGGCTTCCCGACGTGGGCGGACGTGCAGGCAGCCAAGGCCAATGTCGCCGCAGCCCAGGCCGAGGTGGACAAGATCAACGGACTCCTCTCCTCGGTGCAGGCGAGCGCCGCGGACGCCTCCGCGAAGGCTGTAGCGGCCGGTGCCGCTTATGCGAAGGCCGACTTGGCGGTGAAGAACCAGCAGAAGATCGTGGATGCTCTTCAGCAGGTCACTCAGCAGCGCATCAAGGAACGGGACGCGAGCAAGCAAGCGGCCGGGCGCATCGCGGCGGCTGCCTACACCGGCGGTTCGCCGTCGGGGGCGCTCGATGCGTTCTCGGTGATCGGACAGCCCGACGGCCTCGACCGGCTGGGCACGTTGCAGATCCTCGGAAACCAAGCGGCCAAGGCGGTCGCGGACTATCAGAGCGCCGCGAACAACGCGGCTCAGGCGCAGGCCCAGTCGAGTGCCGCCGAGGATGCGCTGGCGAAGCTTTCGGACGCCGCTCAGCAGGCCTTCGCGGCCGCGCAGACGGCCCAGAAGCATGCCGAGGACGTCGTCTCACAGACTCAGCAGCAGCAGAGCACCATGACGGCGCAGCTGGCCGACCTCAAGGGAACTTCGACGTCCGTCGAGCAGAAGTACGAGCAGGGCCAGCAGGCCCTCGCCGCCTACGAGGCGGCGCAGGAGGCCAAGCGGAAGGCCGCGGAGGAGGCGGCCGCCCAGCAGGCTGCCCTGCTCCAGCAGCAGCAGCAGGCCGCGGCCGCCGCTGCTGCGGCCGCCCAGGTTCAGGTGCAGGTCCAGTCCACTCCGACCGTCATGACCCCCGGGGTTGGATCAGTGGCGGATGACCCGGCGGGAGCGCAGGCCTACGCATCCTCCCAGATCGGCGGATACGGTTGGGACGGCTCTCAGTTCCAATGCCTCCTGCAGCTGTGGACGCGCGAATCGAGCTGGATGACCGACGCGACGAATCCCTCGAGCGGTGCGTACGGGGTGGCGCAGGCGCTGCCTCCGTCGAAGTACGATTCGGCGGGAGCGGATTGGCTCACGAACTACCGCACTCAGATCAATTGGGGTCTCGGCTACATTCAAGACCGCTACGGGAGCCCGTGCAGCGCGTGGGCACACGAGGTTTCGATCGGCTGGTACTGATCGCCGCCGGTACTGATCCTCGGCCTGGTGCCAGCGACCGGTACCCTTGATGGGTGAGTTCCACGATCGACGAGAGCGGCCCGCGCAGCTACGAAGTGCGCACTTTCGGCTGCCAGATGAACGTCCACGACTCTGAGCGCATGTCGGGGCTTCTCGAAGCCGCTGGATACGTGCGTGCCGAGGAGGGGACAGAGCCTGACGTCGTCGTGTTCAACACGTGCGCGGTGCGGGAGAACGCGGACAACCGCCTCTACGGCAACCTGGGCCAGCTCCGGCCGGTGAAGGATCGGCACCCGGGGATGCAGATCGCCGTCGGCGGCTGCCTCGCCCAGAAGGACAGGGACACCATCCTCGAGAAGGCGCCGTGGGTGGACGCCGTCTTCGGAACCCACAATGTCGGCGCGCTGCCGGCCTTGCTGGAGCGCTCACGACACAACAACGAGGCTCAGCTCGAGATCCTTGAGTCCCTCGAAGTCTTCCCGTCGACCCTGCCGACGAGGCGCGACTCGGTCTACAGCGGCTGGGTGTCCATCTCGGTGGGCTGCAACAACACCTGCACGTTCTGCATCGTTCCGAGCCTGCGCGGCAAGGAGCGGGATCGGCGCCCGGGCGAGATCCTCGCCGAAATCCAGACGCTCGTGGACGACGGCGCGATCGAGGTGACGCTGCTGGGGCAGAACGTGAACTCATACGGTGTCGAGTTCGGCGACCGGCTCGCGTTCGGCAAACTCCTCCGCGCGTGCGGCGAGATCCGAGGACTCGAGCGGGTGCGCTTCACGAGCCCGCACCCGGCTGCCTTCACCGACGACGTGATCGACGCGATGGCCGAGACGCCCAACGTCATGCCGCAGTTGCACATGCCGCTTCAGTCCGGCTCGGACCGCCTGCTCCGGGCGATGCGGCGGTCCTACCGCTCGTCGAAGTTCCTCGGCATCCTCGACCGCGTCCGCGACCGGATCCCGGACGCGGCGATCACGACGGACATCATCGTCGGATTCCCGGGAGAGACCGAGGAGGACTTCCAAGCGACCCTCGACGTCGTCGAACGCTCGCGCTTCTCGAGCGCCTTCACGTTCCAGTATTCGAAGCGTCCCGGCACGCCGGCCGCCGAGATGGCGGACCAGCTGCCCAAGGCCGTCGTCCAGGAGCGCTACGAGCGGCTCATCGCCCTCCAGGAGCGCATCTCGGAGGAGGAGAACGCGCGTCAGGTCGGCCGTGAGGTCGAGCTGCTCGTGACCGCCCAGAGCGGCCGCAAGGCAGGGGAGACCCACCGGCTCTCGGGCCGCGCCCAGGACTACCGGCTCGTCCACTTCAGCGTTCCCGCGGGGGCCGAGGAGCCGCGGCCCGGCGATCTCGTGTCCCTGACGGTTACGGACGCTGCCCCGCATCACCTCATCGCGGACCCGCGGACCGATCAGTATGCCGTGCGGCGCTCCCGTGCGGGGGACGCGTGGGACCGTGCGCAAGCTGAGTCCTGCGGCGTCCCGGCGTCGGGGACGGGGGCGGCGACGGCGGGTGCTCGCGGCTCGGTAAGCCTCGGGATGCCGTCGCTTCCCGTCCGCGCGGGCTGACCGGTGGACCGGCATCGAGGGCTTCCCGAGGCTCCTGGGCCGGTGATCGCCGTCGTCGGCCCCACCGGAACGGGCAAGTCGGACCTTGCGGTCGAGCTGGCCCTTGCCCTGAACGGCGAGGTCGTGAATACCGACTCGATGCAGTTCTACCGCGGCATGGACATCGGGACGGCAAAGCTCACCGTCGAGGATCGTCGAGGTGTGCCCCACCATCTTCTCGACATTCTGGACGTGCGCGACGAGGCGAGCGTCTCGGCGTTCCAGAGCGCGGCGCGGGCAGCAATCCAGGGCATCCACTCGAGGGGACGCAGGGCAATCCTCGCGGGCGGTTCGGGTCTGTATGTGCGCGCCGCGACCGATGTCCTGGAGTTCCCCGGCACCGACCCTGCGGTTCGCGCCCGGCTTGAGGCCGAGGCAGAGGCCGGCGGCATCGGGACGCTCGCGAGGCGCCTCGCGGACATCGACCCCGCGTCGGCGGCTCGGCTCAAGGACGCGCGGCGGATCATCCGGGCTCTCGAGGTCCACGAGGTGACTGGGCGGCCGTTCAGTTCGTACATGCCGCACAGGGAGTACGCGCAGCCGACGGTGCAGATCGGTCTCGACGTGGACCGGCCGGCGCTGCACGCCCGGCTTGCCGAGCGCGTCCACCGGATGGTCGCAGCGGGACTGGTGGAGGAGGTGCGGAGGCTCGACGCGCAGGGTCTCCGGGAGGGGCGCACCGCCTCGCGCGCCCTCGGCTATGCGCAGTTCCTCCGCGTGCTCGACGGCGCGTCCACGGTGGGCGAGGCCGCCGAGGCGACCATCGTCGCGACGCGCCAGTTCGCCCGGCGTCAGGCAACGTGGTTCCGCGCTGACCCTCGGGTCCGATGGCTCGATGCCCGCCGCCCGGACCTCGTGCACGCCGCGCTGGCCGTCCTCCGAGGGCAGGTTCCCGAAACGCCCTCGGTATCCTAGACCCATGACCGCAGCCCCTGATTCCCTGGCCCGCGCCGCGCGCCCGCTCGCCGGGCTTGCCGGCCTCCCGTTCGCGAAGGGCCACGGAACGGGAAACGACTTCGTCCTCGTCGCCGATCCGGACGGACTTCATGACGTGAGCGCTGGGCAGGCCGCCGCACTCTGCGACCGCCATCTCGGCATCGGGGGAGACGGCCTGATCCGCGCCGTCCGTTCCGAGCACCTCCCCGAAGGCCGGGAGATCCTCGGGGAGGAACCAGAAGCCGTCTGGTTCATGGACTACCGCAACGCCGACGGCTCGGTCTCGGAGATGTGCGGCAACGGGGTGCGCGTCTTCGTCGCGTTCCTCCTCGACCAGGGACTCGTCGAACTCGAGCCCGGCGAGGTTCTTCCCGTGGGCACCCGCGCTGGCGTCAAGCGCGTCGAGCGTCGCGACGGCGGCTTCGCAGTTGACATGGGCCCGTGGGAGTTCATCCACCCGGCCCAAGCCGAAGCGGACGCGGGGGACTCGCTGGTCACCGCGGACGGCTTGGACGTGTCGCGCCCCGCGCTGAGCGTGAGCATGGGCAACCCGCACACCGTCGTTGCCCTGGCCGAGGACGCGGAGCTGGACCGGCTCCGGCTCTTCGCCGCGCCGAAGGTCGAGCCGGTTCCGCCGCACGGAACGAACGTCGAGTTCGTAGTGCCCGCGGAGCCGCTGGTGCGTGAGGGGATCGGAAGCATCGCCATGCGCGTGCATGAGCGCGGCGTGGGGGAGACGCAGTCCTGCGGGACCGGTGCCTGCGCCGCGGCGGTCGCGATCCGCCACTGGGCGGGCGCGGGCGCGCCGAACCGGTGGGACGTCCGCGTTCCCGGGGGCATGGTCCAGATAGCGTTCGTGACGGCGTCCGAGGGCGGCGAGCACGTGGAGCTCAGCGGCCCAGCCGTGATCGTCGCGCACGGCACCCTCGGCTAGCTGCCGGTCTGAAGGAAGCCTCCGGCGTCGCGCCTCCGCTCTTCCCGCCCCTCCGTTCTTCGGGTGACCCGCAGGATGCGGAAGCCCTTCGACGTCGCTTCCCGGCCGACGTCGTACGCCTCGCCGAGCGAGTCCGCAAGCCAACGAAGGAGCGAATCGGCACCGAGATTCTTCTGCACGACGAGCCATGCCTCGCCGCCCTCCTCGAGCCGGGGCAGCCACTGCAGGAGGAGTTCGTGGAGCGACTCCTTGCCGATCCGGATGGGCGGGTTGGACCAGATCGTGGAGAAGCGGACGTCGGCAGGGACGTCCTCCGGACGGCTTGCGTGGACGTTGCCGAGCCCGAGCCGGCCCGCGTTGGCCGCGGTGAGGGAGAGGCTGCGCTCGTTGACGTCGACGGCGTGCACCGTCGCTTCGGGGGAGCGGAGCGCCATCGTGAGAGCGATCGGACCCCAACCGCAGCCGATGTCGAGGAGATGGCCCGCGGGTGCAGGGTCGGGGACTTCCGTGAGCAGCACGGCCGTGCCCTTGTCCACCCCGTCCGGGCTGAAGATGCCCGCCGACGTCTCGAGGGCCCTTTCGGCTCCTTCGAGGACGACGGCGAGGGGTCGCCGCACGTCGGGCACGTCCGGCTGAGCGTTGAAATAGTGGGCGGGTTCCATGATCTAGTAGAATAGATCCATGCGCCTGTTCAAGTAGCCACCTCTTCCCGCTGGCCAATGCCCCGCCGTCGACCGCTGTCCGGCCGGGCTCAACAGGAACCCACTTTTTGGAGGCGCATCGTGCGTGACCTCTCTTCTGTCACCCCTGAGAACTATTCTGGAAAGGACTTCCCTACGAAGGAGAACATGACCAACCACGACGCCGCGTCCGAGCCGCAGCCCCAGGATCTGAGTGCGCAGGACATCCAGGCCGTGATCGACCGGATCCTCGCCAAGGAGGAGGCTGCGACCGCCAAGGGCGCGGGGCATCGAGCGGAGGACGACGGCGACGGCGCCCCGTCCGCTCGGCGCGGGGGGCTCACGAGCGGCAAGGCGCTCGCCCTCTCCGAACGCGACGACGAGCACAGCGAGTACGACGGCGAACAGCGAGACCTCGAAGAGCGCAGGGCGCTGCGCCGAACGGCCGGTCTGTCGACCGAGCTCGAGGACGTCACCGAAGTCGAGTACCGGCAGTTGCGCCTCGAGCGCGTCGTGCTCGCCGGCCTCTGGAGCGAGGGGACGTTGGAAGACGCCGAGAACTCCCTCCAGGAGCTCGCGGCCCTCGCCGAGACCGCGGGCTCGGAAGTGCTCGATGGCATCGTCCAGCGGCGGCTCAAGCCGGACGCGGGGACGTTCCTCGGGTCGGGCAAGGCCCAGGAGCTCAAGGACATCGTCTACGCGACCGGCGCTGACACCGTGATCGTCGACTCGGAGCTCTCGCCCTCTCAGCGACGCGGACTCGAGGACATCGTCAAGGTCAAGGTCATCGACCGCACGGCGCTTATCCTCGACATCTTCGCGCAGCACGCGAAGAGTCGCGAGGGCAAGGCGCAGGTCGAACTCGCGCAGCTCGAGTACCTCCTCCCGCGCCTCCGCGGGTGGGGCGAGTCGATGTCCCGACAGGCCGGTGGACGGGTGGGCGCCGCGGGCGGCGGCATCGGCTCGCGTGGTCCCGGTGAGACGAAGATCGAGCTGGATCGGCGCCGTATTCGCACCCGCATGTCCAAGCTGCGGCGGGAGATCGCCGGGATGAAGCCAGCCCGAGAGACGAAGCGGGCAAATCGCAAGCGGAACGAGGTTCCCTCGGTCGCGATCGCCGGCTACACGAATGCGGGAAAGTCCTCGCTGCTCAACCGGCTCACCGACGCCGGCGTACTCGTCGAGAACGCGCTGTTCGCGACCCTCGACCCCACGGTGCGCCGGGCCGAGACTCCGGACGGCCTGCCGTACACCCTCTCGGACACGGTCGGATTCGTCAGGTCCCTGCCCACGCAGCTCGTGGAGGCGTTCCGCTCGACGCTCGAGGAGGTCGCCGATGCGGATCTGATCCTCCACGTGGTCGACGCCTCGCACCCCGACCCGGAGGGTCAGATCGCGGCGGTGCGAGAGGTCTTCTCCGAGGTGGACGCTCGCAAGATCCCCGAGATCATCGTCCTCAACAAGGCAGACGCCGCGGATCCCTTCGTCCTCGAACGCCTTCGCCAGCACGAGCCGCGCAACGTCGTGGTCTCGGCCCGCACCGGACTCGGAATCGAGGAGCTCAAGCAGGCGATCAGCGCTGCGATCCCGCGGCCCGACGTCGTGCTCACGCTCCTCATCCCGTACAGCCGGGGCGACCTTCTCAGCAAGCTCCACGAGAGCAGCTCTGAGATTCGCTCACTCGAGCACACCGCGGACGGCACCGTCGCGCGCGTGGTCGTGCGGGAAGAGTTCGCGGCGGAGCTGGAGCCATTCGTCGTCAATGACTGAGGTGAGGGTGAGCGCGGCCGAGGAGACCGCCGTGCGGCTGCTCGATGTGGCAGTTGCCGCGATGGGCGGCCAACAGCGCGACGGGCAGCACGAGATGGCGCGCCACGTGGCGCGTTCGATCGACGAGGGCAGGCACCTCCTCGTCCAGGCGGGGACGGGCACGGGGAAATCGCTCGCCTATCTCGTGCCGCTCATCGCGCACGCGCAGAACGGGGGCCGGCCGGCTGTCGTTGCCACGGCCACGCTGGCCCTCCAGGCCCAGATCGTGGGGCGCGATCTCCCGCGCCTCCTCGCGGCGATCACGCCTGAGCTCGACCATCCCGTCGACGTCGCTCTCATCAAGGGGCGCTCGAACTACCTCTGCAAGCACAAGCTCTCTGGCGGATTCCCCTCGGACGAGGGCGGCGAAGGGACGCTCTTCGCCCTCGGCGAGGACACCGGCGTCGCACATCCCGGCGTATCCGGCCCGACCACCCAGCTCGGCCGCGAGATCAAACGGCTCCGGGAGTGGGCGGAAGAGACCGAGACGGGAGACCGCGACGACCTTCTCCCGGGGGTCACGGACCGGGCGTGGCGGCAGGTCTCGGTCACAGCGCTCGAGTGCCTCGGCGCCCAGCGGTGCCCCCTCGCCGCCGAATGCTTCAGCGAGCTCGCCCGGCAGCGGGGTGCCGAGGCGGACATCGTCGTGACAAACCACGCGATGCTCGCGATCAACGCGTTCGAGGGGCTCAACGTCCTGCCGGAGCACGACGTCGTCGTCGTCGACGAGGCCCACGAGCTCCAGGACAGAGTCACGGGTGCGGTGAGCGGGCAGCTGTCCACGGCGATGGCAACGGCCGCGGCGTCGAGCCTTCGGCGCCACTGCGGGCTCTCGGTCGAGGCGCTGCAGTCGGCGGCTGCGCAGCTTGAGCTCGCGCTGGCGGATGTGCCCACGGGGCTACTGGCCCGGGGGCTCACGGAAGAGCTCGCGCAGGCCCTGGTGCTTCTCCGCGACGCAAGCCGCGCCGCCGTCTCGGACTCCAAGCCGGGGGATGGGCAGTCGGCTGACGGCGGGAGGCAGGTCGCCCGGTCACGGATCAGCGCGGTACTCGAATGCTGCGAGCGGATGCTCGACGCTGAGGCGCAGGGCGAGGTCGTATGGGTCTCGCGCACCGGGACGTTCGACCCCGCGTCCGGCTACTCGGGGCCCGCCGAGGACGCGCCCGCGACACTGTGCATCGCGCCGCTCAACGTCGGAGGAAAGCTGCGGGACGGGCTCTTCGCAGATCACACCGTGGTGCTCACGTCCGCGACCCTCGCGATCGGGGCCGCGTTCGAGCCGACCGCGGGAGGCCTGGGCCTGCTTGGCTCCGGTGCCCCGACATGGACCGGCGTGGACGTCGGATCGCCCTTCGACTATCCCCGTCAGGGCATCCTGTACGTCGCGCGTCATCTGCCCAAGCCGGGCAGGGGGGTCTCCTCGGAGGCCATCGACGAGCTCGAGACGCTCATCCGTGCCTCGTCGGGCGGGGCCCTGTGCCTCTTCTCGTCGCGCCGCGCGGCCGAGGATGCCGCGGACGAGCTGCGCGGGCGGCTTGACGTTCCGATCCTCTGCCAAGGCGAGTCCTCGATGAGTGCGCTCGTCCGTCAGTTCGCCGACGAGCCGAACACCTGTCTCTTCGGGACGATGTCCCTCTGGCAGGGAGTCGACGTGCCAGGCCCTTCGTGCCGGCTCGTCGTCATCGACCGGATCCCGTTCCCCCGCCCGGACGACCCGCTCGCGACAGCGCGTTCCCGGGCCGTCGCGCAGGCGGGCGGAAACGGCTTCATGAGTGTCTCTGCCTCGCACGCGGCCGTGCGGCTGGCCCAGGGCGCCGGAAGGCTCATCCGCTCGACCGAGGACCGAGGCGTGGTGGCGGTTCTCGACTCGCGGCTCGCGACCGAGCGCTACGGAGCGTTCCTCCGTTCGGCACTTCCTCCCCTGTGGGGAACGACGGACCGCGGGGTCGTGCTCAAGGCGCTCGAGCGACTCGCGGCAGCGGGTTGAGTTAGTCCGCCACGCCCCTCCCAGATCAGAGGTCTTCAGACCGAGCGGAGCACCGACACGACCCGACCCATGATGGTGGCGTGGTCGCCGAGGATGGGCTCGTAGCGGGTGTTCTGGGGGAGCAGCCACGTATGGCCATCGCGCTGCCGGAACGTCTTGACTGTGGCCTCGTCATCGAGCAGCGCGGCCACAATGTCCCCGTTCTCCGCGGTGTTCTGGCGCCGCACGACCACCCAGTCGCCGTCGCAGATCGCCGCGTCGATCATCGAGTCTCCACGGACCCGCAGCATGAACAGCTCTCCGTAGCCCACGAGCTGCCGGGGGAGCGGCATGACGTCTTCCACAACCTGGTCGGCGAGGATCGGGCCGCCCGCGGCGATGCGCCCGACGAGCGGAACCATCGCGGTGTCCGCAGCGCTCGCCATGTCGTCCAAGGGAATGCCGCCGACGCCGAGAACCGGCGCCGTGCGCTCGGCTTCCATCGTGAGGGGGCCCTCGTCGAGGCTCAGCGGCATGAGGACTTCCATGGCGCGCGGCCGCTTCGGGTCGCGGCGGAGGTACCCCAGCTTCTCGAGCTGGGCGAGCTGATGGGTCACACTCGAGAGGCTCGCGAGGCCGACCGTGTCACCGATCTCGCGCATCGACGGCGGGTACCCCTTGGTCTGGACCGAGCGCTGGATCGTCTCGAGGATCTTCCGCTGGCGCACCGTGAGTCCCTTCGCGGCTCTGGCCACTCCTGCCATGCGTGCCCTCTTTCTTATTTTGTCGGTACCCGTCTGGATGCTGGTTCCACCGTAGGGGACACGGCGGCACCTTTCAAACATGTGTTCTAGCGAGTCTGGACATCGTTCGATGAGAAGTGCTAAAAGTGTTCTGAATGGTTCGAAGACATGTTCGAAGGCATTCCTGAGGAGGAAGAACCGTGGCACACGCATTCGCAGTTCCGTTCGCCGGGGCACAGGCTCGACCGAGGGGTGCCCAGGCACACACCGCCCGCCTGCGGCTCACGCGGCGCGGCCGGCTCGTGCTGATCGCCCTGCCGGTATTCCTCGCGTCGATGGTCCTGCTCGCGTTCATCACCGGGCTCATTGCGCCGGCACATGCTGGCGATGCGGCGCCTTCGGTGACCCACACGAGGCAAGTGACGCTCCAGGAGGGGCAATCGCTCTGGACTGTTGCAGCTGAGTACGCTCCGGACCGCGACCCGCGCGTCGTCATCGGGGAGATCGTGGAGCTCAACAACCTCGACTCGACCAAGGTGCTTCCCGGGCAGCAGATACAGGTGCCGACCGCCGGCTGAGCCTTTCGCGTTGGCGGCCGGCCGAGTCACGAATACGGACCCGCCAACAGCGCGGGCGTAGGCTGGACCGGTGAACGAGCAGACTGTCAAGCCCACCTCTCCCGAGGAGCGCCTAGCGCGGCTCCCCTTGCGCGAGGATCTGCGGGGTCAGCACCCTTACGGGGCGCCGCAGCTGGACGTCCCGATCATGCTCAACGTCAACGAGAACACGTACGGAGTGCCCGAGGACGTCAGGGATGCCATCACTGACGCGGTGCGCGAGGCGGTTTCCACTCTCAACCGATACCCCGACCGTGAGTTCACGGAACTGCGCGAGGCGCTCGCGGAGTATCTGGGCCACGGTTTGAGCGCCGACCAGCTGTGGGCGGCCAACGGCTCGAATGAAGTACTCCAGCAGTTGCTCCAGGCGTTCGGCGGACCGGGTCGCTCGGCGCTCGGCTTCCCCCCGACGTATTCGATGTACCCGCTGCTGGCCGCGGGCACGGGGACGGAATACGTGAAGGGCGTTCGCGACGCCGATTATGGGCTGAGCGCCGAATCGGCTGCGCGACAGGTCCGGGATCTCGCGCCCAACATCGTCTTCCTGTGCTCGCCGAACAACCCGACCGGAACTGCACTCGGACTCGATGTCGTCGAAGCGGTGTACGACGCCGGCGAGGCAAGCCAGGCCATCGTGATCGTCGACGAGGCGTATGCGGAGTTCGCCCAACTCGGGACCGAGAGCGCGCTCACGCTGCTCCCGGGACGTCCTCGACTTGTCGTGAGCCGCACGATGAGCAAGGCGTTCGCCCTCGCAGGCGCCCGTCTCGGGTATCTGGCCGCGGCGCCCGAAGTGACGGACGCACTCCGCCTCGTCCGGCTCCCGTACCACCTGTCTGCGGTTACCCAGGCGACCGCCCTGGCCGCGCTGCGGCACCGCGCGTCCCTCATGTCCGAAGTCGAGGCCATCAAGCACCAGCGCGACCGGATCGTCAAGGAACTCAAGCGGCTTGGGCTGAGGCCCGCAGCCTCCGACTCGAACTTCGTGTTCTTCACTGGCCTCGCCGATGCCCAGCGGATCTGGCGAGGGCTGCTCGAAGTCGGCGTGCTGGTCCGCGATGTCGGCATCCCCGGGAGCCTGCGGGTAACGGCTGGGACGGAGTCCGAAACCTCGGCCTTCCTCTCGCGGCTCGGGGAGCTCCTCGCCGAGGAGCGGGCTGAGGGACCAGCACGCTGAGAGCCGCGTCCTCGAGGACCCGGTCGCCGAAAGGGTCTGCGGGCCTGTCGGCGGCTCCCGCCTAGAATGGACGAGTCCCCCGCATTCGCTTCCAGTGAAGGACGTTCACCCATGACCACCGAGCTGCAGGCCGCGCGTCGCACTTCGCGAACGGCGCGGATGGAGCGCACGACCTCCGAGTCGTCCGTCTTCGTCGAGATCAACCTCGACGGCACGGGCCGCTCGGACATCTCGAGCAGCGTCCCGTTCTACGACCACATGCTCACGGCGCTGTCGAAGCACTCGCTCATTGATCTCACCGTCAAGGCGACCGGGGACACGCACATCGACGTCCACCACACGGTCGAGGACATCGCGATCACCTTCGGCGAGGTGCTCAAGGAGGCGCTCGGTTCGAAGGCTGGAATCCGCCGGTTCGGTGAGGCGACGATTCCGCTCGACGAGGCGCTCGCCAACGCCGTAGTGGACGTCTCGGGACGCCCGTATCTCGTCCACTCCGGTGAGCCGGCGGGGCAGGAGTACCACCTCATCGGGGGGCACTTCACGGGCTCCCTGACGCGCCACGTCTTCGAGGCGATCACGCTGCATGCCGGCATCTGCCTGCACATGACCGTACTGGCAGGCCGGGACCCCCACCACATCGTCGAGGCGCAGTTCAAGGCGTTCGCCCGTGCACTTCGCGCTGCCGTCGAGCCTGATCCGCGCATCGGGGAGGCGATTCCGTCGACGAAGGGTGCCCTGTGAACGAAGGAGGGAGCGGCGTCGCCAATGGCGTCGTCGTGGATGCCCGCAACCACGGCGGTCCCGCGCCTCATCCCGAGGGGCTGCCGACCGTCGTCGTCCTCGACTACGGCTCCGGCAACGTGCGCTCGGCCGTGCGCGCGCTCGAACGCGCGGGTGCAGCCGTGACCCTCAGCTCAAAGCCAGAGGACGCCCTCAACGCGGACGGGCTCGTCGTGCCGGGGGTCGGCGCGTTCGCGACGGTCATGGACGAGCTCAAGGCCGTGGACGGTCTGCGGATCATCGGCCGGCGGGTGGCCGGCGGCCGCCCTGTTCTTGCCATCTGCGTCGGACTCCAGATCATGTTCGAGCGAGGGGTCGAGCACGGCGTCGAGTCAGAGGGACTCGGCGAATGGCCCGGCACTGTGGAGCTGCTGCCTGCAGCCGTCGTCCCGCACATGGGGTGGAACACGGTGCGCGTTCCCGAGGGCTCGAGGCTCTTCGAAGGCGTCGAGGAAGAGCGGTTCTACTTCGTGCACTCTTACGGCGTGCAGGACTGGAAGTTCGATGCGAGCCATCCCGGCATGGCGGCACCGCTCGTGACCTGGTCGGAACACGGCGCCCCGTTCGTCGCCGCCGTCGAGAATGGGCCCCTCTGCGCCACGCAGTTCCACCCCGAGAAGTCGGGCGACGCCGGCGCCAGGCTGTTGCGGAACTGGGTCGCCTCCCTCCGGCCCAAGAACGCGCCTGCTCAGGCCGAGGCGTCCGCGAGCGACGGCGGTCGCGTCTAGATGTGGTCGGTCCTCCTGTTCGGCCTCGCCGGGATCCTCATCGGCGGCGTGGTGTCCTTCCGCCGTCAGGGAATGGCCAACTGGGTCTGGATCTCGTTCGGCGTTCTGGCCGCTGCGTCCCTTGTTGCCGCCTACCTGTTCACCCAATCGGCCTGAGGGCCGCCCCATCCGCCCCATCACCAAGGAGATCCTCCATGACCGCTGGCGAGTCCATCCTCGAGCTGCTGCCCGCCGTCGACGTCGCTGACGGCCAGGCTGTGCGCCTCGTGCAGGGCGAGGCCGGGAGCGAGACGAGCTACGGAGCGCCTCTCGACGCAGCCCTCGCGTGGCAGAACGACGGCGCCGAGTGGGTGCATCTCGTCGACCTCGACGCGGCCTTCGGGCGCGGCAGCAACCGTGAGCTGCTCGCCGACGTCGTGCGCCAGCTCACGGTGAAGGTCGAGCTTTCGGGCGGCATCCGGGACGACGAGTCGCTCGACGCTGCACTCGGTCTCGGCGCGGCGCGGGTCAATCTCGGAACGGCCGCGCTCGAGGATCCGGCGTGGACAGCCCGCGCTATCGAGCGCTACGGCGACAAGATCGCCGTCGGCCTCGACGTCCGCGGCACGACGCTCGCGGCGCGCGGCTGGACGAAGGAAGGCGGGGACCTCTGGGAGGTGCTCGCGCGCCTCGAGGACGCCGGGTGCTCGCGGTACGTCGTCACCGACGTCACGAAGGACGGAACGCTGCGCGGGCCCAACGTCGGCCTCCTGCGCGAGATGTGCGAGCGGACCGACAAGCCCGTCGTGGCCTCGGGCGGCATCTCGAGCCTCGACGACCTCCGGGCGCTCCGTGAGCTGGTCCCCCTCGGAGTCGAGGGCGCGATCGTCGGCAAGGCGCTCTACGCCGGCAAGTTCACCCTGCCAGAGGCGCTCGACGTAGCCGGCCGGCGCTGAGATGGGGGCCGAGGACCACCGGGCGCGGCATCTCCCCGGGCACATCGCGGCAGCGCTGGCCCGCGCCGGCGAGGGTACGGACTCGGCCGGGCAGCCGTGGGCGGGCCGCGATCTCGCGGGCGACGGCAATCCGCTGCACCGCTTCGACGCTGACGACGGCGCAGCGGATCCCGGCGTCGAGGCCGCCCTCGCTGCCCTCGCCTCGGGCGGCACGGAGGAAGCGGTGCACGTCGCGCTCGCGACGGCGCGGGTCTTCGTTCCCGTTGTCGCGACCCTCGCGGAGGGGGGCCTCGGCGCCCACGGATTCGCGGAGGACAAAGAGGCGGACATGGCGCTGGTGACCCTCAGCGCTCCGGACGGCCGGAAGGCGCTCCCGGTGTTCACATCGGTCGAGCGGCTCGAGGCGTGGCATGCGGAGGCGCGTCCGGTCGCGGTCTTCGCTCCTCGGGCCGCGCTCTCAGCCGTCTCGGAAGGCGCCGAGCTGCTCGTGCTCGACCCCGGCGCTGAGACGACGTTCGTGCTGCGGCGCCCGGCCGTCTGGGCCTTGGCCCAGCAGCAGGCCTGGACGCCGTCCTACCGGGACGAGGCGCTCGTGGACGTCGTCGGAACCGCGATCGAGGGCATCAGCCAGATTCGGGGCGTCCGCCTCGAGCCGGGCAAGGGTGTCGTGAGCAGGGACCGCTCCGGAAGGATCCTGAACGGCGGTGGGACGGGCCCGGAGCTTCGGATCGTGCTCGAGATCCTGCCCGGGTTGTCTGCCGAGGCCGTGCGTGGCATCGTGGCAGAGCTGAACGGCCGACTCGCCGGCAGCGAGCGCTTCGCGGACGCCGTGGACTCGATCGAGGTCTCCCTCCGGGCTGCGCAGGACTGATCCGCACCGCCCACCGGCGAATGCGGTGGCGGCGCGGATAGAAGGGGGACT
Organism: Sinomonas sp.; assembly: GCF_036848755.1. Lineage (NCBI taxonomy): Bacteria > Bacillati > Actinomycetota > Actinomycetes > Micrococcales > Micrococcaceae > Sinomonas > Sinomonas sp. The sequence goes on from NZ_DAIUJO010000068.1 coordinate 18,135, forward strand.
CATGGACTTCGCCCTGTACGGGCAACTGTGGCGGCGGCGCCCGGTGCGGAAGCTGTTGCTCGTCGCGATGGTTGCGCGGCTCCCGCACTCGGCAGCAGGTGTCCTGCTGACCCTCCATGTGGTGCAGACCCTCGGCCTCGGGTATGGCGCTGCTGGCGCCGTCGCAGCGCTGTTGACCATCGGCATCGCGGTCGGAGCCCCGTGGCGTGGGCGTCGCGTCGACACCGCCGGACTGCGGGTGGCACTCATCCCGTCGATCGTGGCGGAGGCCGTCGTCTGGTCCATCGCGCCGCACCTCAGCTATCCGGGGCTCCTCGGCGCTGCCCTCGTCGGCGGCGTGTTCGCCCTGCCGATCTTCTCGGTGGTGCGGCAGTCCCTCGGCATCATGACGACTCAGCCGCAGCGACGGACCGCCTTCGCGCTCGATTCCATCTGCACCGAAGTCACCTTCATGGTAGGACCGGCCCTCGCGGCGCTGGTCGGCGTGCAGCTCTCCACCACCGTGGGGGTGACGGCGGTCGGCGTGTCCGCAGCCCTCGCGGGTCTCGCGCTGGTCTGGTTCAACCCGCCCACGCGCTCGGGGCAGCCTGGCGCCGTGGCCGACGACGGCGGGGCGGCCTGCGAGAGCGATGTCGCCGCGGGGGTCGAATCGGCCGAGAGCGCCGCGCCGGCCGAGGTCGCGGCGGGTCAGGCGGACGGTGCCTCGGGCCTCAGGCGCCTCATGGGACGCGCCCGCGGCGGGTTCGGGTGGTTCACCATCGGCGTCGTCGTCGTCCTCGTCGTCGCGGCGGGCGCCGGCATCGTGCTTTCGGGGACCGACGTCGGGATCGTCGCCGTCCTCCGCGGACGGGGGCAAGGGGAGCAACTCGGCGTGGTGTTCTTTGCCTGGTGCCTCGCGTCGCTCATCGGCGGCCTCGTCTACGGAGCGATGACGCGCAAGGTCCACCCACTCGTGCTTCTCCTGCTCATGGCTGCGCTCACCATCCCGATGGGCTACGCGAGCGACGTGTGGAGCCTCGCCCTGCTCTCGTTGCCGGCAGGATTCCTCTGCGCACCGACACTCTCCGCGGCCTCCGAAGCCGTGGCCTCGCTCGTCGACGAGGCGCGACGCGGAGAGGCCATGGGCTGGTACGGCTCGGCCCTCACCGCGGGGACCGCGCTCGGTTCGCCGTTCACCGGAATCATGATCGACACGGCCGGACCGTGGGCAGGCTTCGTGGGGATCGGGTTCGTCGGTGTCGTGCTGTGCGCGGCTGGCCTTCTGGCGCAGAGCATGCGACGGCGCCGGCGCGCTGGAGTCGGCCGGTCACCTGACGCTGTCAGCTGACACTGCGTCAGTTGACACTGCGTCAGTTGACCGGTCCGGTGTACTTCTCGCCGGGGCCCTGGCCGGGAGCGTCCTGGATGATCGATGACTCTCGGAATGCGAGCTGGAGGGAGCGCAGGCCGTCACGGAGCGGCGCTGCGTGCTGGGACCCGATCTCCGGCGCAGCGGCAGTCACGAGTCCGGCGAGTGCGGTGATGAGCTTGCGTGCCTCGTCGAGGTCCTTGAGCTCCTCGCCTTCATCGGCCAGACCCACCTTGACGGCAGCCGCGCTCATGAGGTGCACGGCCGTGGTCGTGATGACCTCGACGGCGGGAACTTCCGCGATGTCCCGGAGTTCAGTGCCTGCGCCCGTGTTCGTGCCCGCGCCCGTGTCTGTGCTCATGCCGTGGTCGTCAGTGTGGTCAGTGCTCATGCTGCTAAGCTTGGCATAGACCGACTGGATGTCGTTATTCAGGCGTTTTTTGCCTGTATACTTGATTGACAGTTTGCAAGCGGAGATCTCTCCCACCCGCGTCGGCGTGCAGATCGCTCAGAAGCCGACTCCTTCAGGAGTCACTTCCCAGGATCGCATTGCTGCCGGGTACTCAGGTTGGCTGGCGCGGCTTCCGCCGCTGCCGGACATGGCGTCCACGGTGACGTTCACCTTCCGAGGCCTCCGATTGCACCGGCAATCGGGGGCCTTCCTCGTTGTCGGGGTTGTCCTGGACTACTTGAGGAGCTTGAACATTAGCGATCCACGCATCAATGAGCGAATCCGCGTCCCTGAGGTACGCCTCGTGGGGCCTGCTGGCGAGCAGGTCGGCATCGTGCGTATCGAGGACGCGCTGCGTCTGGCGGCGGAGTCAGACCTTGATCTCGTTGAGGTAGCACCCCAGGCGAAACCGCCGGTGTGCAAGCTGATGGACTTCGGCAAGTACAAGTACGAGGCCGCGGTCAAGGCTCGCGAGGCGCGCAAGAACCAGACGAACACGGTTCTGAAGGAGATTCGCTTCCGGCTCAAGATCGACACCCACGACTACGAGACGAAGAAGGGCCACGCGCTCCGCTTCCTCGGGGCCGGGGACAAGGTCAAGGCAATGATCCAGTTCCGGGGCCGCGAGCAGCAGCGTCCGGAGATGGGCATCCGCCTCCTCCAGCGCTTTGCGGAGGACGTCGCCGAGGTCGGCACGATCGAGTCGGCGCCACGCATCGACGGCCGCAACATGGTCATGGTGATCGGCCCGCTCAAGAACAAGGCCGAGGCGAAGGCCGAGGCCCGGAGGGTCGCACAGCGTGCCGCCGACAAGGCCAAGGCCGAGGCAGCGAAGAACGCGACCGTGACCGCGGACGAGGCACCGTTGACGCAGTCTTTGGGGGACGCGCTTCCCGAGGCCCTGCGACGGGCTGCGGCACAAGCAGAGGAGCAGGCACCCGAGACTGCTGAGGCACAGGCATTCGAGGAGACTCCTCCGGCGACGGAGAAGGTCGAAGAGCCAGCTCCGGCAGCTGAAGAGCCAGCTCCGGCAGCTGAAGAGCCAGCTC
>NZ_DAIUJO010000069.1:0-20627 GCF_036848755.1 Sinomonas sp.
GCGGACGACGGCGCCGCCCCGGTTTCGCTGCGGCGCTCGCCGGCCGTCCGCATCGGGATGTCCATCGCCGTCGCGACGGGCCTCTACGGGATCTCCTTCGGGGCCCTCGGCGTCGCCTCCGGCCTGAGCGTCCTCCAGACCATGGCGTTGAGTCTGCTCATGTTCACGGGCGGCTCCCAGTTCGCGTTCATCGGCGTGATCGCTGGCGGCGGCTCTGGGGCCGCGGCGGCTGCTGCGGCAACGCTCCTCGGCATCCGCAACGCCGTCTACGGGATGCAGCTCAATGCCATCTTCGGCCCCCGAGGCTGGCGACGCTTTGCCGCGGCGCACGTCACGATCGACGAATCGACCGCGACCGCGTCGGGGCAGAGGGAACGGCTCGAACAGCGGCGCGGCTTCTGGACGGCCGGGCTCGGAGTGTTCGTGCTCTGGAACCTCTTCACGGCCGTCGGCGCCTTTGCCGGCAACGCGATCGGCGACCCCAAGCAGTGGGGCCTCGACGGCGCGGCGGTCGCTGCGTTCCTCGGCCTCCTGTGGCCGCGCCTCAAGGGGCGCGAACCTGCCGCGATCGCCGTCGTCTGCGCCCTGGCGACCGTGCTGGCTGTGCCCTTCCTGCCGCCGGGCGTCCCGATCCTCGTCGCCGCGCTCGTCGCTGCCGTGCTCGGCTGGGTGAGCCACGCGAGGGCCCGTGCGGGCCGCCCGCTCGAGATGGAGGGCCTCGAGCCCGACCTTGACCCCTACGCCCGGCGCCGCGCCACCCGCCCGGAGGACGCCGCAGGAGGCGAGGAATGAACCTGTGGTTCTGGGTGATCGTCTCGTGCGCCGCTGCCTATGCCATCAAGCTGCTCGGCTACCTCGTGCCGCGGCGGTGGATGGAGAACGAGCGCATGACCCGCATCGCCGGCACCGTGACGATCGGCCTGCTGGCCTCGCTCACTGTCGTCAACGCGTTCGGGAGCGGGCAGGCGCTCGCGTTCGACGCGCGGCTCGGTTCGCTCGCGGCCGCGGCCATCGCCCTCGTGCTGCGGGCGCCGTTCCTCGTCGTCGTCATTGTCGGAGCCGCCGCTGCGGCGGGCCTCCGGTTGCTCGGCTGGGGCTGAGGGCAGAGCCAATCGGTGCCCGCGGCGGTCGCAACCGGCCAGGGCGATCACGTCCACCCGGAGCGATCGGATCAGAGCGGCAGATCCACCTCGGGGATGGCCTCGAGCGGCGGGAGCGGTCGCGGTTCCCGGTGGGTGCGGATGGCGTCCTCCACGAGGGCGACGTAGCGGAGCCACGCCATGGAGCCGGGGGCGACGGTGTCTCCGACTCCGATGAGCATGGCGACGAGCCGGACCATGTCGAGGAGGCGGAGCTCCTCGCGCAGCGTCCCCTGCTCCTGCCCGCGGTTCAGCAGGACGCCCATGGACTCGATGAGCTTCCCGGCGAGGCCGACGAGAAGCTGCCGGCGGCCGGCGACGGCGGAGAGCAGATGGTGCTCGTCGTTGGCCACCTGCATGACGGCGCTCAAGACCTCCACGAGCCCGGCCGCGGCGTCGGGATTGTCGAGGGCCTCCTCGGCCACCGGTTCGACCTTGACCTTGATCTGCCGCTCGATCGCGGCGAGGACAAGTTCCTCCTTGTCCGCGAAGTTGCGGAAGAGCGTGGCCGGTCCCACTCCGGCCCGGTCGGCGACGGACTTGAGGGAGACGTTCGGGCCGTCTTCGCGGAAGCACTCCAGTGCGGCGGTGATGATCTTCTCGATATTGCGAGCCGCGTCGGCCCGCATGGGCTTCCGCCAGGCTCCTTCGTACTGCATTCCTCCACGGTAGCCATCGAGAGTGGCCGCGTCCGCTATGTGAAGCTGAACTCTCAGAGAAATCTCGCTTTTTCGGTACGAAGAAGTCGGTTGGACCCAAGGGGGTGGGCCTCTGGGCGAGCGTGCGAGACTGGGCCCATGATTGTCGCCTTCTCCGTCTCCCCCTCCGGCGACCGGCCCGCAGAAGCCGGCCGCGCGCCGTCGGACGTTCCTGCGGATTCGGTCCACGAGGCCGTGGCCGCCGCCGTGAAGGTGGTGCGGGAGTCCGGCCTCCCGAACCGGACGAGCTCGATGTTCACCGAGATCGAGGGCGAATGGGACGAGGTCATGGACGTGGTCAAGCGGGCCACCGAGGCCGTTGGCCGGTACGGGACCCGTGTCTCGCTCGTCCTCAAGGCCGACATCCGACCCGGCCACATGGGGGAGATCAAGGGCAAGGTGGAACGGCTCGAGCGCGCACTCGGCGAGTCACCTTCCTCCTGAGACCGTTGCGCGCGCCTGCGCGCCGGGCCAGACTGGCGGCATGGTCGAGCATGCGCCCCAGTCGGCTTGGATCGACGTCGAACGCTGGCTGACTTCGACGGTCGTCAAGCCGGGCCCCGAGCACGAGCGGGCGCTGCGCGCCGCCGTCGATCGCGGAATGCCTGCCATCGAGGTGCAGCCCACCGCAGGGAAGCTGCTCCATCTCCTCGTCAGGATGAGCAACGCGAGACGCGTCCTCGAGATCGGCACGCTCGCGGGCTACAGCACGATCTGGATGGCCCAAGCCCTCCCCGAGGACGGTCACCTCGACACGCTCGAGTACCTGCCAGAGCACGCAGAGGTGGCGCGGGCGAACGTCGCGGCGGCCGGACTCGAGGGCCGGGTCGAGGTGCACGTGGGGCCCGCTCTCGAGACTCTGCCCACCCTCGAGGGGCCCTACGACTTCGTCTTCATCGACGCCGACAAGCAGAACGACACGAACTATCTGCAATGGGCGGCGCGGCTCGGGCGCCCGGGGACGGTCATCGTCGTCGACAACGCCGTGTGGGAAGGCGCGCTCCTTGACCCCGAGATGGACGAGGCGAACGCCCCGGGGATCATCGCGGCACTCGAACTCCTTGGCAGCCCGCCGTTCGACGCGACCGTGATCCAGACCGTCGGGTCCAAGGGCTGGGACGGTTTCGCGCTCGCCGTCGTGAAGTAGCCGGGGGCGGGCGGTCGCCGACGGCTGGGATAGCGTGGTCGCATGGATGCTCGCGCGCCGCGCCTTGCCCCCGGCCTCTACCCGATCGACACCGGCACGGCTGAGTTGCAGCGGGACGGCGACGCATCGGACGGCTGGCTCCTCAAGATCAACGGCGTCCAGAGTTCCCACATCGTCCTGAGCGACCCCCTGCGCCTCGATTTCGAGTACATGCGCTGGATCGTGGCGCTTGTCGAAGAGCGCTTCCCCCCTGAGTCCACCGACCGGCTTCGCGCGCTCCATCAGGGAGGAGGCGGGTGCTCGATGCCGCGGTACCTCGCGGCCCGCTACCCCCACGCGCGGCAGGTCGTCGTCGAACTCGACGGCCAGCTCGCCGAGTACGTCCGGAATTGGTTCGACCTGCCCAAGGCGCCGCTCCTGCGCCTCCGCGTCGGCGACGCGCGCGCCGTCACCGAGTCCCTCACGCCGGGGACGAGGGACCTCATCATTCGCGACGTGTTCTCCGGCTCCCGGACGCCGCACCCTCTCACGACCGTCGAGTTCACCCGAGCCTCGGCCCGGCTCCTCGACGCCGGCGGCCTCTTCGTCGCCAACATCGGGAGCGCGCCGGACCAGGTCACGGCTCGCGAGGAGGCGGCCTCGATCGCCGAGGTCTTCCCCTATGTCGCCGTCGTCGCCGACCCGGCGATGCTCAAGGGGCGCCGGTACGGCAACATCATCCTCGCTGGCAGCGACTCTCCGCTCGAAGGGTCGGCCGCCCTCCGTCGCCGCCTGCTGGGCGGGGGCGTCCCGGCCCAGTTCTGGGACGATGCGCAGGCCAGAAGCTGGATCGGCAAGGCGGCACCGCGCCTCGACCCGCCGTGAGTGCGAGCCGTCAGCCCGCACCCATGAGCATCGGCCGCATCTCGGCCACCTTGCGCTTCAGCGCATCGACGACGGCGGCGACGGCGGGCTTCCGCATAGAGTCCGGTCGTAGGACCATCCAGTAGGGGAGCTGCTCCCGAAAGTATTCGGGCAAGAGGCGGACGAGGTCGTCGTGGCGGTCGGCCATGAAGCACGGCAGGAAGCCGATTCCGGCCCCGGCACGGGTGGCCTCGACGTGCACGAACACGTTGGTCGACGTGAGACCGTCGCGCATCTCAGGAGCGAGGCGCCGAGGTGCGTCGAGATCGTCGATCTGGAGCATCGAGTCGACGAAGTAGACGAGCCCGTGCCGGGCGAGTTCCTCAGGGGTCTCGGGGGCACCGTGCCGCTCGAGGTAGTCCCGAGATTCGGGTGGTCCCGCCGCAGTTCGGCGACTGCTGGCGAGGCCAGGTAGGCGCTGAAGCCGTCGGTCGCCGTCATGCGCACGACGCCGGTGACCGGATCGTCCGCTCCGGGTGCCAAGCGGCCGACGGCGTCCGCGACCTGCGCGGCGACGCCCACCGCGCGCTCCCCGAGGGGAGTGAGTTCCCAGCCGCCTGCCGCTCGGGCGAGGACTCGGCCGCCCAGCGACTTCTCCAGGGCGGCGATCTTGCGGGCAATCGTCGTGTGGTTGATGCCGAGGTTCTCTCCCGCCGTCGTGAACTTGCCGGCGCGTGAGACCTCGAGGAGGACGAGGAGCTGGTCGGGGGAGGGGGACGCCGTCGTCATGCGCTCACTCTAGCGAGAACCGGCCAGTCGATCTGCAATTCTGCACAGTTACTCTGCGGTACTGGTCATTGAAGCACCAAAATCGTGCAGGAATACTGGCATGGTTCGAGTGGCCCGCATCACAGCGGATGCAATTGCAGGAGCCACGCCAGATCCACAAGACCGTGTCACAGCAGACACCGGAGGGACCCCATGAGCTCAATGCAGCGCTCGGTCAGCACGCCAGCAGACCGCCCGCTTCTGACGAAGATCGTCTCCGCGTCGATGGCCGGAACAGTCGTCGAATGGTACGACTTCTTCCTCTACGCGACAGCGTCGACGATCGTCTTCAGCAAGATCCTCCTGCCGGCGATGGGGAACGAGTACGACGGCATCATCGCCGCCTTCCTCACGTATGCGGTGGGCTTCATTGCGCGCCCGCTCGGCGGGATCGTGTTCGGCCAGATGGGCGACCGCCTGGGCCGGAAGCAGACCCTGCAGATCACGATCGTCCTGATCGGCGTCGCGACCGTGCTCATGGGGTGCCTCCCGACTTACCAGCAGATCGGCGTGTGGGCTCCGATCCTGCTCGTCCTGCTCCGCTTCATCCAAGGCCTCGCGCTCGGCGGGGAATGGGGTGGCGCAGTGCTCCTCGTCGCGGAGCAGGCGCCTGACGACAAGCGCGCGTTCTGGGCCTCGTGGCCCCAGGCAGCCGTCCCGCTCGGCAACGTGCTGGCCACTGCAGTCCTCTGGATCCTGACGTCCACGCTGTCCTCGGGCGCGTTCCTTGCGTGGGGCTGGCGGATCTCGTTCTGGCTCTCCGCCGTCGTCGTCATCGTGGGCTACGTGATCAGGACCAAGGTCAGCGAGGCCCCGATCTTCGAGGCCGCCAAGGCCGAGCTCGAGGCGGAGAAGGCCGCGGGGTACGGCGTGTTCGAGGTCCTCCGGCGGTACCCGAGGGGAATCCTCGTCGGAATGGGCCTCCGGTTCGCGGAGAACATCATGTACTACCTCGTCGTCACGTTCTCGATCGTCTACCTGGGCACGGGGCTGAAGATGAACACCGCCTCCATCCTCGGCGTCATCGCCATCGCGCACGTGTGCCACTTCTCCATCATCCCGGTCATCGGGCGCATGGCTGACCGCATCGGACGCAAGCCCGTCTACCTGACCGGCGCGATCCTCACGGCGACCTGGGGATTCTGGGCCTTCCCCGCCTTCGGGACGAAGAACACGTGGGCCATCCTCTTGACGATCATCGTGGGCCTGGTCTTCCATGCCCTCATGTACTCCGGCCAGCCGGCCATCATGGCCGAGATGTTCCCCACCCGTATGCGCTACTCGGGCGTCTCCATCTGCTACCAGGTCACCTCGATCGTCGCCGGCTCGCTTGCGCCGGTCTTTGCGACCGAGTGGCTCAAGGCCACGGGCTCGTGGTGGCCCACCGCGGTGTACCTTGCGATCGCGGCCGTCGTCACCGCCGTCGCCGTCATCGCCCTGCGCGAGACGAAGGGCGCGTCGCTCCACGCGCTCGATGCCGCGGATGCGGCACTGGCAGGAGCGGCAGACGGCGCAAAGGCCCGCGCATGAGCGGCAGCCTTGCCGGACGTAAGGCGCTCGTCACCGGAGGTGCCGCCGGGATCGGCGCGGCAGTGGCCAGCACGCTCGCCGAGCGGGGGGCCGCAGTCGTGATCGCGGACCTCGACGGCGACGCGGCCCAGAAGCTCGCCGCCGAGCTCGGCGGCGAGGCCTGGGCCGTCGACCTCCTCGACACCGCCCCGCTCGAATCGCTGAGTCTCGATTGCGACATCCTCGTGAACAACGCCGGGATCCAGAAGGTCGCCCCGATCCAGGAGTTCGAGCCGGAAGCGTTCCGCCGCATCCAGAAGCTCATGGTCGAGGCCCCGTTCCTCCTCATCCGGGCCGCGCTCCCGCACATGTACGCGCGCGGCTGGGGCAGGGTCATCAACCTCAGCTCGGTCCACGGCCTGCGCGCCTCGGCGTTCAAGAGCGCGTACGTGACCGCGAAGCACGCGCTCGAGGGCCTCTCGAAGGTCACAGCCCTCGAGGGCGCCGAGCATGGGGTGACATCGAACTGCATCAACCCGGGCTACGTGCGGACGGCCCTCGTCGAGCGGCAGATCGCGGATCAGGCCGCAACCCACGGCATCTCCGAGGACGAGGTGCTCGAGAAGGTCATGCTCACGGAGATGGCGATCAAGCGGCTCGTCGAGCCCGCGGAGGTCGCCTCGCTCGCGGGCTGGCTCGCGTCCGACGACGCCGCGATGGTGACCGGGGCGAGCTACACGATGGACGGCGGCTGGTCCGCGCGCTAGGCGCGGGCCCGCTCCCCCTCGGCGACCACAGGGATCGGCGCCGTCTCGTCGCGGAGCGCGGGGCGGCGTCGTCCTTCGCCCCGGACCCACAGTGCGTAGGCGGCGCCGAGCAGCCCAAGCCACACGGCCCCGACCACGAGTGCGATCCGGCTGTCCTCGAACCAGCCGAGGACCCCGATGACAAGGGCCAGGAAGGCGATCGCGGCGATCGACGCCGCGGGCCAGAGCGGCGAGGGGAACTCCGAGGGCGCGAGCGCGTAGCGGCGGATCTCGCGTTTCATCGCGACGTGGCTGGCGAGGATCATGACCCACACCCACACGGTCGCGAACGTCGCGATCGAGGCGATGATCGTGAACACGTCCTCGGGAATCACGGCGTTGAGGACGACGCCCACGAGCAGCACGCCGGTCATCACGACGACGGTCAGCCACGGCACCCCGCGCCTCGAGACCCTGCCGAAGGACGACGGCGCGTGCCCCTGTTGGGCGAGGCCGAACAGGACGCGGCCAGCGCCGAAGATGTCGGAGTTGATTGCGGAGAGGGCGGCCGTGATGACCACGGCGTTGAGGACGTTCGCGGCGCCGGGGATCCCGAGCCCGTCGAAGATCTGGACGAAGGGGCTGCCGTGGCTGCCGACCTCGGACCAGGGGAAGAGGCTCATGAGCACGGTGAGCGTGAGCACGTAGAACAGGAGCACGCGAACGGGGACCGTGTTGACGGCCTGCGGTATTGCTCGTTTCGGGTCCTCCGCCTCGCCCGCGGTGACGCCGATCGTCTCGACCCCGCCGAACGCGAAGACAACCACGGAGAACGCCGCGAGCAGTCCTCCGTACCCGTTCGGCAGAAAGCCTCCATGGTCCACGAGGTGTCCGAAGCCAGGGTGCTGGCTTCCGAGCCGCACGCCGAAGATGATGAGGGCTGCGCCGCCGACGATCATGGCGCCGATCGCGACGACCTTGACGAGTGTGAACCAGAACTCGAGCTCGCCGAAGACCTTGACGCTCAGGAGGTTCACGCCGGTCAGGAAGAAGATGACTGCGAGGATCCAGATCCAGCGCGGGGTGTCAGGGAACCAGAAGCCCATGTAGATGGAGAAGGCCGTGACGTCCGCGATGGCGACGATCGCCATCTCGAACACATACGTCCAACCGGTCACGAAGCCCGCGAGCGGCCCGAGGTAGCGGCCTGCGTACTGGCTGAAGGAACCGGCGACGGGGTGGCGGACCGCCATTTCGCCGAGGGCCCGCATGACCATGAAGACGGCGGCACCGGCAATCATGTAGGCGATGAGGACGGCGGGACCGGCGGCCTGGATGGCTGAGGCCGAGCCGTAGAACAGGCCGGTGCCGATGGCCGATCCCAAGGCCATGAACCGGATGTGCCGGACATTGAGGCCGCGGCTGAGCACGGCGGGTGAAGGCTGCATAGGGGTTCCTCACGTCTCTGGGAAGGATCCTTTCCACTCTGCCGGTCCGCTCGGGGCCTGTGAGTGCCGTCACGGCCTGCTGATGTCTCGGACCGCAGACGCGCTCTGTCCGGGATCTCAGACGGTGCGCCTCGCCGCGGAGGTGCGCGCCGTCGTCGTGCGTGTGCACACTGGAGTTCGGTATTCCAGACACGGCCCACCCGCGGGCCCTGACCCGAGGTGAGCCATGCCCGCCGAGACCGGCCCGAAGTCCAAGGTCCCCGCTGCCGAGAGCACGCTGCGCATTCTGCGCCTGCTCGCCTCGCGACGGGGCCCGCAGCCCGCGGCGAGCATCGCAGCGACGCTGGGGCTCCCGCGCTCCACCGTGTACCACCTCCTCGCGGTCATGGAGGAGAACGGCTTCGTCATGCATCTCCCGGAGGAGCGCCGTTACGGCCTCGGGATCGGGGCGTTCGAGCTCTCGAGCGCCTACTCCCGCCAGGAGCCGCTGTCCCGTCTGGGGCGGCCGATGCTCGCTTCGCTCGTCGACGCGATCGGGGAAAGCGCGCACCTCGCCGTCCTCCATGGACGGGACGTCCTCTACATCGTCGAGGAGCGGGCGAAGAACCGACCTTCCCTCGTGACCGACGTCGGCGTCCGCCTCCCGAGCCACCTCACGGCGAGCGGGCGCGCCATCCTCGCGGCGCTCCCGAAGTCGCAGGTCCGCGCGCTGTACCCCAACGCGGCCGCGTTCAGCGAGCGGACAGAGGAGGGCGAGCACATCCGCAGCTACGCCGCGCTCCAATCCGCGCTCGACCAGGTGCGCCAGCGCGGCTATGCGACGGAGGACGGCGAGGTGACTTCAGGATTCGCCTCGGTCGCGGCTGCGGTCAAGGACCATGCGGGGTGGCCGACGGCGGCCGTCGCCGTCACGTTCCTCGGCGAGAAGGTGCCTGCGCACGAACGCGACGAGCTCGCGCGCCAGGTCCTGCACGTGGCGGGCGAGCTCTCGCACCGGATCTACGGGCGAGGATAGGCAGGCGTCGCTCCGGGGCGAGGGACGGCGGCGTGGCCGGTGCCGACGGCCGACTCGCGTACGTCTGGAATCCCGGACGGCTCGGCTCTGAACCCCCTGTCCCGGTAGCTCGGGGCGCGGTCTCATGGATGCAGAGGGTCTGAACGGACCTGCCATTCCACACTTCCCATCACCGACGCAGGAGTCACGATGTCCATCACCGACCCGGCCCGCAAGGCCGACTTCACCACGGGGGCGCGCCCGGTCCGGGCCCCGCGCGGCACCGAGATCACGGCCAAGTCCTGGCAGACCGAGGCGCCGATGCGCATGCTCATGAACAACCTCGACCCCGAGGTCGCCGAGCGCCCGGACGAGCTCGTGGTCTACGGCGGCACGGGCCGGGCGGCGCGCTCGTGGAAGGCGTTCGACGCCATTGTCGCCACGCTCAAGGAGATGGACGACGACGAGACCCTCCTCGTGCAGTCCGGCAAGCCGGTGGGGGTCTTCCGCACCAACAAGTGGGCGCCGAGGGTGTTGATCGCCAACTCGAACCTCGTGGGCGACTGGGCGACCTGGCCCGAATTCCGGCGCCTCGAGGCGGAGGGCCTCACGATGTACGGCCAGATGACCGCCGGATCGTGGATCTACATCGGCACGCAGGGAATCCTCCAGGGCACGTACGAGACGTTCGCCGCCGTCGGTCGCAAGCTCCACGCCGAAGGCAAGACGCCAACCCCCACCCTCAAGGGCACGCTGACCCTCACCGGCGGGTGCGGCGGCATGGGGGGCGCGCAGCCGCTGGCCGTGACCCTCAACGGCGGCGCGGTGCTGATCGTGGACGTCGACGAGTCTCGCCTTCGCCGCCGCGCCGGCAAGCGCTACCTCGACGAGGTCGAGACGAACCTGGATGCCGCCGTCGCGAAGGTCGTCGCGGCCAAGGCCGAGGGGCGGGCGCTCTCGGTCGGCTACGTCGGCAACGCCGCTGAGGTCTTCCCCGAGATCCTGCGCCGCCACCGCGCCGGCGAGCTCACGGTGGACATCGTCACGGATCAGACCTCCGCGCACGATCCGCTCTCTTACCTCCCGACCGAGTACACGGTCGATCAGTGGCGCGGCGAGGCCGAGGCCGACCCAGAGGGGTTCACGAAGAAGGCCCAGAATGCGATGGCGCGGCACGTCCAGGCGATGGTCGAGTTCCAGGACGAGGGCGCCGAAGTCTTCGACTACGGCAACTCGATCCGCGACGAGGCGCGCAAGGGCGGCTATGAGCGCGCGTTCGCGTTCCCGGGCTTCGTCCCGGCGTACATCCGCCCGCTGTTCTGCGAGGGGCTCGGGCCGTTCCGCTGGGTCGCCCTCTCCGGCGATCCGGAAGACATCAAGGTCACTGACCAGGCGATCAAGGAGCTCTTCCCCGAGAATGAGCACCTGCACCGCTGGATCGACGCGGCAGAGGAGTTCGTCGAGTTCGAGGGCCTTCCCGCCCGGATCTGCTGGCTCGGCTACGGCGAGCGGCACAAGGCCGGCCTGCTCTTCAACCGGCTCGTGGCCGAGGGCAAGGTCAAGGCCCCGATCGTGATCGGCCGCGACCACCTCGACTCCGGCTCGGTCGCGTCCCCCTACCGCGAGACCGAGGGGATGAAGGACGGCTCGGACGCGATCGCCGACTGGCCCCTTCTGAACGCCCTCACCGCGGCGTCGTCGGGGGCGACCTGGGTCTCGATCCACCACGGCGGCGGCGTCGGCATCGGCCGCTCGATCCACGCGGGCCAGGTCTCGGTCGCGGACGGGACCGAGCTCGCCGCGGCCAAGCTCACCGCACTGCTCACCAACGACCCGGGCATGGGAGTGATCCGGCACGTCGACGCGGGCTACGACCGCGCCGTCGAAGTCGCCGCGGAACGCGGCGTGAAGATCCCCATGGCCGGACGCTGACAAAGGAAACCTGACATGACTCTCACCGCCCCAGAAACCCACCTTCCTACCGAGGTCACCCTCTCCCTCGGTGGGCTGACAGCGGCGGATGTCGTCGCCGTCGCCCGCCACGACGCGAAGGTGAGCGTGGCGCCCGAGGCGCTCGCCGAGGTGGCCCGCGTCCGCGCTCACGTCGAGGAGCTGGCAGCGAGCGAGATCCCGGCCTACGGCATCTCGACGGGCTTCGGCGCCCTCGCCAACCGGCACATTCCCCAAGAACTCCGCACGCAGCTGCAGAAGTCGCTCATTCGCAGCCATGCCGCGGGGATGGGTCCCGCCGTCGAACGCGAAGTGGTGCGGGCCCTCATGCTGCTGCGCGCCAAGACGCTCGCATCGGGCCGCACGGGCGTCCGGCCCGTGGTCCTCGAGACGTTCGTCAAGCTCCTCAACGCCGGCATCACGCCGATCGTCCGTGAGTTCGGTTCGCTCGGCTGCTCGGGCGATCTCGCACCCCTCAGCCACGTGGCCCTCGTGCTCATGGGCGAGGGGGAGGCCGTGGGCCCGGACGGCGAGCGGTTCGGCGGCCGCGGCCAGCGGACGACGGCGGAGCTGCTCGCCGAGCACGGCATCGAGCCGGTCACCTTGGCAGAGAAGGAGGGCCTCGCGCTCGTCAACGGGACCGAGGGCATGCTCGGCATGCTGCTCATGGCCCTCCACGATCTCGACGCGCTCGTGAAGACCGCGGACGTGACGGCGGCGCTGTCGGTTGACGGGCTCATGGGCACGGACCAGGTCTTCCTGCCCGAGCTCCACGAGCCGCTGCGGCCGCACCCGGGTCAGGCTGATTCGGCGGCCAACATGCTCGCCGTCCTGCGGGGGTCGAAGATCGTCGAGTCGCACAAGACCGGCGACAGCCGGGTCCAGGATGCCTACTCGCTGCGCTGCGCGCCGCAGGTGGCCGGGGCCGTCCGGGACACGATCGAGCATGCGCGATCCGTGGCAGGCCGGGAGCTTGCCGCAGCGATCGACAACCCCGTGGTCCTTCCCGATGGGCGTGTGAGCTCGAACGGCAACTTCCACGGCGCCCCGGTCGCCTATGTGCTCGACTTCCTCGCGATCGCGGCCGCCGACCTCGCCTCCATGGCGGAGCGCCGCACAGACCGGATGCTCGACCCTGCCCGCTCGCACGGGCTTCCCGCGTTCCTAGCCGACGATCCCGGCGTGGATTCCGGCCTCATGATCGCCCAGTACACGCAGGCTGGCCTCGTCTCGGACCTCAAGCGGCTCGCGGTCCCTGCGTCGGTCGATTCGATCCCGAGCTCGGCGATGCAGGAGGACCACGTCTCGATGGGCTGGCACGCCGCACGCAAGCTCCGCAAGGCGGTCGAGAACCTGAGGCGTGTGCTCGCGATCGAACTCGTGACCGCGGCCCGCGCGATCGACCTCAGGACGGCGCTCTCCGCCGGCTCGCTCGTCCCTGGCCCCGGAGGCATGGCAGCGCTCGAGGTGCTGCGGCGCTCGGTGCCGGGTCCCGGCGTCGACCGCTTCCTGTCTCCCGAACTCGAGGAGGCGGACCGCGTGCTGGCCGACGGCGAGCTGCTCGCAGCCGTAAGCGCCGCCGTCGGGGGCCTTCGCTGACGGATTCTCAACGCCCCGGGAGGCCCGGCAGCGGCCTCACCGGGGCAGCGATCCGTGGTCAGACCACGGTATTGGAGAACTGCACAACGGATATAGCGAAACGTGGGCTGGGTCTACATAGCGACGCGCTCCGGGAACCGATAGAAACGTAGAGTCCGCAATGGCGCGGATCACAGCAGGCACTGGACAGGCCAAATTCCACGAAGGGGTTAGGAAAAATGAAGGCACGCGGAGCGGTACTCACGAGGCGAAGCGCACATCAGGCGCCGCTCGCCGATTGGACGGAACTGCGCGCCGAAGACCCGGTCGAGATCGTGAAGCACGCGCAGGTCGTGGCAACAGGGCGGGTCGAAGAGGTCTCGCTGAGCGGCAACGTGCTGTGGCTCATGGCCGAAGGGGCCGAGGCGCGCCGGCTCTTCCTCAAGTCAGACGGCGTACTCGTGCGCCGGGCATAGGGTTCCCTCGCTCGCAACGGGGAACGCTGGCTACGCCAGCGATGGTCGGGGCCCCCGCACCGAGGACGGTGCGGGGGCCCTTGGCCTATCTGGGGGAGGCTAGAACGGGTTCGCTGCGGCGCCCTTCCCGGCTTGGGCGTGCTCAGTCCGGACGTGGTTCTCGATGAGGCTCGCGACCATCTGCCGCGCCTGGTCGAATTCCTCCCAGTCCCGCTGGGCAGCGGCCACGACTGCCCCCTTGAGCAGAACGAGGCATTGCCGGGCGAAGGATTCTCCGTCCGGGACGCCCGCTTCCCCTGCCAGTCGGGCGATCTGCGCCTTCGACTTGGCCATATAGTCGATACTCGCCGCGCCGAGGGGATGTTCGGCGCCCATCTCCATGAGGACGTGCACGAACGAGCTGCTGTCGTTCACGCCGACCTTGAACGCCTCGAAGAGGGCATCGAAGATGCCGAGGAGGCCTCTCGGGTCGCCTGTCTGGTGGTGGACCGCGTCCTCGATCGCTGCGCTCCGCGCCTCGTGAAGCCGGGCAAGGTACGCGAGGACGAGCTCGTCCTTGGAACGGAAGTGGCTGTAGAAGGTCGCCTTGGCCACCGTGGCCTTCGAGATCAGCTCCTCGATGCCGGTATTCCGGATCCCCTGCGCGGCGAAGAGCTCACGCGCCGCCTCCATGATCCGTTCGCGGGCGCCGCGGCCGATCGATCCGTTGCTTGAAGCCATCGTTCTAAGCTAGCCCTTGGGGCGCCGTGTGTGGTATCAGGTCAGGATTGTGTCCACGAGGCGGGCCGCGACCCGGGCGGTGCGCGCGTCGACGTCGTAGGTCGGGTTGAGTTCGGCGATGTCCGCATGGACGAGCTTGCCGCTCGCCGCCACCCGACGGACGACGGCGACGATCACCTCGAGCGGCACACCGAGCGCGGCGGGTGCGGAGACCCCCGGGGCGACCGCGGCAGGGAGCACGTCGAGGTCGATCGTGAGGTAGACGGCGTCGAGCCCGTCGAGGAAGTCCTCGACGAATGATTCGGCCGTCTCCCGCGTCGCGTACTCGTCGAGGAGATACCGCACACCGAGCTCGTCCGCGCGCCTGAACAGCGCGAGCGTGTTGTTGGGCTGGGAGATGCCGACGACGGCGTACTCGAGCGTGCGGCCTGCGGCGGCTTCTGCGCGGGCCATCTGGAGGAACGGCGTGCCGGAGCTCGCTCGGTCCTCCGCCCGCAGATCGAAGTGGGCGTCGAGGTTCAGGACGCCGACCCGCACGTTGGCGGTGCGCTCAGTGTCAGCCACGCCGAGGTAGCTCGCGAACGCGGTCTCGTGCCCGCCCCCGAGCGTCAGGGTGAGGGCCCCGGCGTCGAGAAGGGTCGCGATCGCGTCCCCGCAGCGCTCCTGGCCGCCCTCAAGGTCGCCGGGTTCTCCGTCCCGACCTGTTTCGACCACGACGTCGCCGGCGTCAAAGACCTCCCGCTCAAGGTGGAATGCGAGGGGCCCGAGGGCTGCGCGGAGGGCCGCCGGCGCCGCCGATGCCCCTGTCCTCCCCTTGTTCCGGCGGACCCCCTCGTCCGAGCAGAACCCGATCAGCACGGCCGGTCGTCGACCGCTCGCGCTCACGGCTGCCACGGCCTCGCCGAGGCCGGCGGCGTCGTAGGGCCGGACGGCCTGCCACCAGCGCCGATGCTCGGGGCCCTCGCCGTCGTTCCGACCAGACCAAGGGGCGGGCTGGAGGTCGACGGGCAGCGCGACGGAGGAGGAGACTTCGTTCATTCCCCCAGCACACCGTATGCGGCGCGCGACGCGCCAGTGCCAGGGTGCAGAGATGTCTGGTGCGCCGGACGTGGGGTTGGGCAGCTCCAAGACTGGTCCAGCAGCGATGAGACCTGCTGTGAGGTCGAGGATCGTGGCTGTGCTCACATGTGTAGTCGGACGACGAAGAGGAAGTAGCACCAGACGGGCAGCGAGAGCAGCGACAACGCGGCCATCGCGGTCCGCACTTGGGATTGCTCGCGCAGGATCGCGGAAAGCAGCCTGAATGTGAGGATTCCGATGATTCCTCCGACGCAGTTCAGGATCACGTCGTCGATGTCCGACGCTCCAACCGCGAACACGCCCTGGATGATCTCTACAGCGACGCTGACCGAGGCGACCGTGAGCATGGTCAGCCATGCGGGCGCCCGAGGTCGGAGCCACGATACGTAGAATCCGAGCGGGATGAAGATCAGGATGTTCCCGACGACGTTGGCGAACGCGATTCTCCCGGTCCCGGAAGAGTGGCTGGACACATATTCCGCGATACTCGCGAAGGGGATGAGATTGACCGATCTCTCCGAACCCGGTGCGCGAGAGAGGAGAAGCAGCCTTAGGAGGAAGGCCGCGTAGAGAGCGAAGACGACGAAGATGGCCACGGTCTCCGCTTTCGCGCGTTTCGTGGTGAATCGCCCGCTCGCCACGTCATCGGTGGCTGCGCTGGGTTGCGGTTGTACATCCATCCAGCAGGACGTTACAGAGGGAAGCTGTCGTGCTCCTGTGAGGCCTGGATTAGACAACCGCCCGCCGCGGAGCGCAACGAGGCCAACCATGGATCAAGGCCGGGCAGGTAGTCGTCCGCGCCTCTCGTCGTTGTCTGGTGTGGACGCGCGCAGTCGATCGATTGGGGCTTCCGTACCACGCCCCGTCGTCCACGAACTCGACATGCGCACCGGACCGGGGAGCGCGTCCCAGCGTCTGCCAGATACCCAATACATATGTTCTCATAATCTGTTACTATTGGGATATAGTTTCGAATGACTGGGGGGTCCATGCTTGGGGGAGGCGTTTCGGGGCCCGATGTGCCGCGCGACTCTATGCCGCCCAGTTCGGTGGCGCCGCAGACCGCAGTGCTGCTTGAGCCGCGCCCTGGTTCACTGCTGGAGGGGTCGCTGTGGCACCCGGATCCCTCGACGCTGACAGGATGCGAGGCGCGCCGCCTCCTCGAGGACGTGGTGGCGATGAGGTCCTTCCTTGCAGTTATCGAGGCTCTCGCCGTCGAGCGCGTACGTCTGGCGTGTGAGGACGAGGCGCGGCGGGCGGAGGAGGCGGCCGAGAAGGGGCGTGCCGGCCGGGGGCAGGCGGCGGCACGGCGCTTCGGCGGAGACGCGGGGCGGGCGCTGGCGGTGTCTGAGGTCGCGGTCGCGGAGGGGATAGGCGAGCAGGCCGCGGCCCGCCTTCTGACGGCGGCACAGGCTTTATGCGGGCCCCAGCTGGTCGTCCTGGACCGGCTTGAGGCCGGGGACCTGACTGAGGCGCACGCCCGGGTGATCACCGAAGAGACGGCGACACTGCCGACGGCGTCCGCGGAACGGTTCGGGATCTTGTGCCTCTCGCGACTGGAGACCCGCACGGGGCGGCGGAGGACGCCGGCCGAGTTCCGGAAGGCAGTGCGATCCCTCCGGGAGCGGTTGCACCCTGACTCAGTCCGTGCTCGGAGAGCGCGCGCGGAGCGCGACCGGGGAGTGTGGTTGAAGCCCGAGCCGGACGGGATGTGCACGCTCGGCGCGTTCTTGCCCGCGGAGGTTGGGCTCGCTGCCTTCAATCGGATCGACGCCCTCGCCCGCGCCCGTCAGGACGAAGACCCCGAGGAAGGCCGCACTTTGGCCCAGCTGCGGGCCGATGAGCTGGCTGGATGCGTCCTGACGGCCGGCGCAGGCGGTGAAGGGCGTTCCATTGGCGGCCCCGCTAACCCCCGGCATGCCAGCGCCGCGGAAGCGGTGCGTGGTGAGGGAGTGCCGCGGCCGTCCGCGGAAATCGTGGTCCACGTGAGGGCCGAGTCCCTGCTCGGTGCCTCCGACGAGCCTGCCGTGCTGGAGGGGTACGGTCCGATCGACGCCGAGACCGCCCGGGCTCTGGCAGTGGCGGCGCCGACGTGGGAGCGGTTACTGGAGACGTCGGATGGGGTCCCGCTGACGCTCGCCCGGAGCGCCTATCGGCCGCCCAAGGGGTTGCGGCGCTTCATCTGCTACCGCGACGGGACCTGCCAGTTCCCAGGCTGCCCGTCTCCGGCGCTACGCGCCGAGATCGACCACATACGCGAGTGGCAGGACGGCGGGCCGACCGATGCGTCCAACCTGCAGGCCCTGTGCCGGAAGCATCACGCGCTCAAGAGCTTGCGCCTCTGGCGCCCGACTCGGCTCGAGGGCGACGGCGTGACCACGGGAGACCTCGTTTGGACGTCGCCCCTCGGCGCCCGCGCCCTTGCCGGCCCTGGCGGCCACGAGTTCGGTGTGGATACCAACCTCGAACCCGAGGTGCCCGACCCGCCCGCGGCGCCCGACCCGCCCGAGGTGCCAGACCCGCCGCCGTTCTGACGCCCCTGCGGGCATTCGCGAGGTCTTGCCAAGGGGCCCATCTCTACCTAGATTGTCTAGGTATGGGACGAAGCGCGGTCAATGGTCAGCTCGATCTCCTGCTTCTCGCCTCGCTGGGGGCGGGCGAGGCGCACGGCTACGCGCTCATAGCCCGCATCCATGAGCGGAGCGGGGAGCGCATCGAGCTGCAGGAGGGGTCGGTGTACCCGGCGCTCCACAAGCTCGAGTCTGCGGGCTGCGTTGCGAGCCGATGGGCGGACGACGACGGGACGCGCCGCCGAGTGTACGTCCTCACCGCCTTGGGGCAGACCGAATTGGCCCGCCGTACAGAGGAGTGGAAGGGCTTTGCCTCCGGCGTCCGCGGGGTACTGGGAGCGGCTTCGTGAACGGCCATGAGCCGGCGACCGGCGAGGGGCCCATCGATCGCTATCTCGACGAGCTGTTGGTGGCCCTCCGCCACGGCGAGCCAGCCTCCGCCCGGCGGCTCCTCACCGAGACCGAGGCCCACCTCCGCGAGTGCGCGGCTCGACTGCGGGCGCAGGGCTTGGACGGCGAGAGCGCCGAAAGCGAAGCGGTCCGACGCTTCGGCCCCGTCGGAACGGTGACCGCTGCCCTCCGCTCACCCCGGCTTCCGCTTCGCGCCTTCCTGCGCCCCGCCGTCGGACTCGTCGCGGCGGGGGCGGTCGCCGTCGGACTCAGCGGCGCTCTCTCCGAGATTTTCGGCCGCGTGTGGGGCGCCGGTTTCGTGGCGGGCGACCTCCCGGGCACCGCCTATACCGCGGCCCGCTGTGCCGTGCTCCAGGCGCCATACCCGGGGCTCGATTGTCTGCAGGCCGCCGCGGAGCACCACTGGGGCGAGGTGGTCGAGTACCGCGTGGCGCTCGGCATCGTGGGACTTCTTCTCCTGCTCGTATGGCGGTTCCTTCCGCGGGCGGAACCGCTGCCGTCTGGCCTTGCCCCGACGCTTGCTGCTGCGGCGTTCTCCCTTGCTGCTGCCGGTTCCGGATTCGAGGCGCTCAACGCCGCCGTCCAAGGCTGGCAGGGCGCAGGTGCATGGCTGAGTGCAGCGATAGTGTCTCTGCCGCTCGCCGTCGTCTTCGGAGTCATTGCGCTACGGAAGCTGCAGCCCCGCCTGGCCCCTCGCCTGGGTCCCGCCGAGGCGGCCTAGTCAGACGCCCAGCGCCTGCTCGATGGGCCCGAGGGCGAAGAACAGGAGGAAGGCCGCGGCGACGACCCACATGAGCGGGTGGACCTCCTTGGCGCGGCCCTGGAAGATCCGGACGAACGCGTAGCTGATGAAGCCTGCGCCCAGACCGTTCGCGATGGAGTACGTGAACGGCATGAGGGCGATCGTGAGGAACGCGGGAATGGAAATGCCGACGTCGGTCCAGTCGATCTTCGTGACCTGCTGGAACATGAGGAAGCCAACCACAACCAGCGCTGGGGCCACCGCCTCGAAGGGCACGAGGTTGATGAGCGGGGTCAGGAACATGGCGATCAGGAGCATGATGCCGGTGACGACGGACGCGAGTCCCGTGCGAGCGCCTTCACCGATGCCTGCGCCCGATTCGACGAAGATCTGGTTGGACGAGATCGATGAGCCGCCGCCCGCAATCGCGCCGAAGGCATCGACGAGCAGTACGCGGTCGACGTTGGGGATGTTCCCCTCTGCGTCGATGTTCCCGGCCTCGCGGGCCAGACCGACCATGGTGCCCATTGCGTCGAAGAAGATGCTCAGCAGGATCACGAAAGCCATGAGGATCGCCGCCAGGGGGCCGAGGTGCGCGAACGCCCCGACCGGGTTGGCCTGGCCGATGAGGCTCAGATCAATGGGCTCCAGATTCCCGAGTCCGGGGACGACGAGCGACCAGCCGGCGGGGTTTGCCTTCTGGCCGGGCGACGAGCTGGGGCCGATGTGGAAGGCGAGTTCGAGGATGTTCGCGAGGACGGTCGCGCCGATGATCCCGATGAGGATCGCGCCACGCACGCGGCGGACCATGAGGGCGATCGTCAGGACAAGGCCCACAACGAACACGAGCGTCGGCCACCCGATGAGCCGGCTGTCGACGCCGAGGCCGAGCGGCACGGTCGTGCCCGCGGCATCGGGGAGGCGGCGCACGAAGCCGGCGTCGACGAGGCCGATGAGCGCGATGAAGAGGCCGATGCCGACGACGATCGCGGTCTTGAGGCCCTCCGGCACCGCCTTGAACACCGCGGTACGGAAGCCCGTCAGGACGAGGATGAACATCACGATGCCCGCCACCACAACGATGCCCATCATGTCCGGCCACGTGACGCCGGGGTGGGTGGCAATCGTCACCGCGACGAAGGCGTTCACGCCGAGGCCGGTCGCGAGCGCGAACGGGTGCTTGGCCCACACGCCCATGAGTATGGTGAGGACGCCCGCGACGAGGGCTGTGGCCGCCGCGACCCGGGGGATCCCCAGCGTGTGGCCGGCCGAGTCCGCGCCCGAGAGGATCAGGGGGTTGAGGACGACGATGTAGCTCAGCGCGAAGAAAGTCGCCAAGCCGCCGCGGATCTCGCGGCCTACGCTCGACCCCCGCTCGGTTATCTTGAAGTACCGGTCAATCGCACTGGTCGACACAGTGGTGGTTGTCGACATAGAGGTCCCCTTGGCTCGGTGGGAGGATTTCGTGGTTATGGTAATGCCCTCTGCATGCGTACCTACACGAACACGCGGGAAATGTGATCGACGACTCTGAATTCGACCCCTCGCGGGGAAGGCTTGGCCGGGTAGCCCGGCTCAGCTTCTGCTGCGCCTTCCTGGCTTCCCTGCTCATGGTCGCCTCAGCGGCTACGAGCGCGGCGGTCTCCGGCCAGCCTCCGCCGCCGGTGGCCCTTGCGCCGTCGTCCGTCGCGCCGTCGTCCGTCGCGCCGTCGTCCTTCACCCCGTCCGCGCCCGCAAGCGGCCCCGCC
>NZ_DAIUJO010000070.1:0-20558 GCF_036848755.1 Sinomonas sp.
GAGGCAGGCGCGCATGTTCTCGGCCCCAGCGGGATGATGGACGGCCAGGTCGGCGTCATCCGGCAAGCGCTCGACGACGCCGGGCACCAGGACGTCTCGATCGTTGCGTACGCGGCGAAGTACGCTTCGGCGTTCTACGGACCGTTCCGTGAGGCTGTGGATTCGCAGCTCAAGGGCGATCGCCGGACCTACCAGATGGACGCCGCCAACCGGCGCGAGGCGATTCTCGAGGTCGAGCTCGATCTCGAGGAGGGCGCGGACATGATCATGGTCAAGCCCGCGATGAGCTATCTCGATGTTCTCGCCGACGTGGCGTCGATGAGCCCCGTTCCGGTCGCGGCGTACCAGATCTCGGGCGAATACGCGATGATCGAGGCGGCCGCCGCGAACGGCTGGATCGATCGCAAGGCATCGATCCTCGAATCCGTGCTCGGCATCCGTCGCGCGGGTGCCAACATGGTCTTGACGTACTGGGCGCCCGAGATCGCCCGCTGGCTGCGCGAAGGGTAGTCCGGTCCGGTCGGCGGGTCCGGGAATGATCCTGCCGAGGAGGCGGTTTACATGCATATGCATGGAAATAGCGAATGGTCGTCCTCCGTCCTCCTCGGCGTCAACACGTTCGGCGATGTGGGCCTGGGGCCCGAGGGAGAGCCGAAGCCCCACGCTCAGGTGATCCGCGAGGTCGTCGAGGAGGGGAAGCTCGCAGACCAAGTCGGCCTCCACGCCTTCGGCGTCGGCGAGCACCACCGCAAGGACTTCGCCGTCTCGGCGCCCGAGGTGCTCCTCGCCGCAATCGCAGCCGAAACCGGAAAGATCCGCCTCGCCTCGGCCGTCACCGTGCTCTCCTCCGACGATCCAGTCCGGGTGTTCCAGCGCTTCTCGACGCTCGACGCCATTTCGCGCGGCCGCGCGGAGGTCATCCTCGGGCGGGGCTCGTTCATCGAGTCCTTCCCGCTCTTCGGCTTCGACCTCGAGGACTACGAGGTGCTCTTCGAGGAGAAGCTCGAGCTCTTCGACCGGGTGCGGTCCCAGAAGCCTGTCCACTGGGAGGGCCGCACCCGCGGGCCGATCCGAGGGCTCACGGCATACCCGCATCTCGAGGAGGGGCTCCTCGACACCTGGATCGGCGTCGGCGGCACGCCGCAGTCCGTGGTGCGCGCGGCCCACTATGGCTATCCGGTGAGCTTTGCGATCATCGGCGGCGAGCCCGCCCGCTTTGCGCCGTTCGTCGACCTCTACAAGCGGTCCCTCGAGAAGTTCGGCAAGCCGTACACACAGCTCGCCACGCATTCGCCGGGGCACGTGGCGGACAGTGACGAACAAGCCCGGGAGGAACTGTTTCCCCATTGGCTCGCGATGCGCAACCGACTCGGCGTGGAGCGCGGTTGGGGCCCCGGCAGCCGTACCGAGTTCAATGCCCAGGCCTCCCGTTCCGGTGCGCTGTACGTGGGTTCTCCGGACACCGTTGCACGGAAGATCGCTGCGACGCATCGCGTCCTGGGGACCGAGCGGTTCGACCTCAAGTACTCGAACGGGACTCTGCCCCACAGCGCGATGATGAAGAGCATCGAGCTCTTGGGGACCAAGGTGGCGCCCCTCGTTGCCGACATGCTTGCGTAGGCCTCGCCCCCTTTCGCGCTCCAGCCCGTTTCTCGGCCGGTTTACTCCGTGTCGTCGCCGCCGCGCCGAGCTCCGGACCGATTGGGAAATCACAACCGGGCGGGAAGGGGCGGGCGGCGCAGCCCCGATCCGGTGAATAGGGAAGAATGAGGCCTATGACCACCTCCGAGGACCTCTACAGCCGCGCCCGCTCGCTCATGCCGGGAGGGGTGAACTCTCCCGTCCGAGCCTTCGGTTCCGTCGGCGGGACGCCGCGCTTCATCGTGTCCGCGAACGGCGCCTACGTGACGGATGCCGACGGGCGCGAGTACGCAGACCTGGTCTGCTCGTGGGGCCCTGCCCTGTTGGGCCACGCCGTCCCGGAGGTCCTCGCCGCGGTGCACGCGGCGGTCGACCGCGGCCTCTCGTTCGGCGCGTCGACCCCCGACGAAGCGGCGCTCGCGGAGCTCGTCATCGGGCGAGTACCGGCGGTCGAACGGCTCCGGATGGTCTCGACCGGCACCGAGGCGACCATGACGGCGATCCGTCTCGCCCGCGGCTTCACTCGCCGGGACCTCGTCGTGAAGTTCGCCGGCTGCTATCACGGGCACGTCGACGGACTGCTCGCGTCGGCGGGCTCCGGCGTCGCCACTCTCGCACTCCCGGGTTCGGCGGGAGTCACGGCCGCAACCGCGGCCGAGACGCTCGTCCTGCCCTACAACGATCTGGCGGCCGTCGAGGCCGCGTTCGCGGAGCACGGCGCGCGCATCGCCGCCGTGATCACTGAATCAGCGCCCGCGAACATGGGTGTCGTGACGCCGGGAGAGGGTTTCAACGCGGGACTTCGTCGGATCACCGAGGAGCACGGCGCCCTCTTCATCGTCGACGAGGTGCTCACGGGCTTCCGGGTCGGCCCCGCAGGCTATTGGGGGCTCACTGGCCAGACCGAGGGCTGGGCGCCCGACCTGTTCACGTTCGGCAAGGTGATCGGCGGGGGGATGCCCGTTGCTGCCCTCGGCGGGCGAGCGGAGGTCATGGACTACCTCGCGCCGCTCGGCCCCGTGTACCAGGCGGGTACTCTTTCGGGGAACCCGGTGGCCATGGCAGCCGGTATCGCGACCCTCTCGCTCGCAACCGACGACGTCTACGCGCACATCGACGCCCGCTCGGCTGAGCTCTCTGGGGCGCTCTCGGAGGCTCTGTCGGCCGAGGGCGTGGACCACTCGATCCAGCGTGCCGGGAACCTGTTCTCCGTAGCGTTCGGCACCTCCGAGCGCGGCGTGCACAATTACGCCGACGCGCAGGCCCAGGAGGCCTACCGTTATGGGCCGTTCTTCCACTCGATGCTCGATTCGGGCGTGTACCTGCCGCCGAGCGTCTTCGAGGCGTGGTTCCTCTCGGCCGCACACGACGCCGCCGCGATGCAGCGCATCTTCGACGCCCTGCCGGCCGCTGCCAAGGCTGCGGCTGCCGCGAAACCTGCGCCCGCGGAAGCCGACCTCCACCGCTCATCACAGGCCCAGTCGGACCCCTCGCTCACGGCGAACTGACCTCACACGGCGCGCGCGAGCACAGGCAGCTGCTCCGCGAGCAGGACGGCGCCGATTCCGAGCATGATGATCCCGCTCGCGAGCGTGACGAGTTGGGCGCGGCGCGGCGCGGCCCGCAGGAGGCGCCGCGCGGCCACAGCCACCAGGGCATAGACGACGACGGTGATCGTCACGTGGGTGAGCCCGAGCACTGCCGTTTGGAGCGGCACCGGCAGGGACGTCCCGCTGCGGACGAATTGAGGCATGACGGCCATGTAGAGCAGGAGGGCCTTGGGATTGATTCCACTGGTCCCGGCGCCTCGGAGGAAGTCACCGAGTGCCCCGCTGCGTCCTGGGAGGGCCGCTGGATCCGCCTGGTATCCGGCCGCCCGCCAGCCGCGCGCCGTCGTCATCCCGAGCCAGAGGAGGTACAGCGCCCCAGCGACCGAGAGCCACGCGACGAGCGACGGCCTTCCCGCCAGAAGTACCCCGAGACCCGTCGCGACGACCGCCGTGAGCCCGAGGTAGCCCGTGCAGAGGCCGGCGACGGATGGCGCGGGAGACCCTCCGCGGATCCCCGCGGCGATCGTGTAGGCCCAGTCCGCGCCAGGCGTGAGCGCCAAGGTGAGGGAGACGGCGGCGAAGCCGAGGAGCGCGGTGGAATCCATACCGCAAGACTAGGGATTTTGGTTTGAGAGGTGCTCACCTCTTCTCGCTCAAACCTCTGAGCCTTGGAGTAGATTCTTCTCATGATCGACGCAATCGACCGGAGTATCTTGCGATACCTCCAAGAGGACGGTCGAATGACCGCCACCGCCTTGGCCTCCGAGGTCGGCCTTACCCTGGCGCCGTGCCACCGCCGGCTCAAGGATCTCGAGTCGAGCGGCGTCATCCGCGGCTACCGTGCTGAGGTCGACCCCGCGAAAGTCGGCCTCGGTTTCGGAACCATGGTGTTCGCGACGCTCCGTGAGACGTCGCGGGACGCCATCCGGTCGTTCGAGGAGGCCGTGGTCGCAGAGCCGCAGGTCGTCGAGGCCTACCGGCTGTTCGGCGACCCCGACTACCTCCTGAAATGTGTCGCCGAGGACCTCCCCGGCTACCAGAGGCTCTACGACGAGCGGCTGGCAGCGCTGCCCGGTCTGGCGAAGCTCACGTCGACGATCGTCATGCGTGACCTGAAGGGCAGTGGAGGCCTTCCGCTGTAGCCGGGGCGAGCGCGTGGGGGCGGACGACGGCGGCACTCACGTGAGTGCCGCCGTCGTCCGTGCGACGGGAGGCCGAGCGCGCCGAGGTCGCGGCTCCGTCGCGGGCCTGGACCATGGATGTCAGAGAACGTCGCTCAGGAAGCGCTGGAGGCGGTCCGTCCGGGGCGAGCCGAAGATCTGCTCGGGTGCCCCGGTCTCGACGACGACCCCGCGGTCCATGAACGTCACCGTGTCGGAGACGTTCCGTGAGAAGCCCATCTCATGCGTGACCACGACCATCGTCATGCCCCCCTGCGCGAGATCGGCCATGAGCGCCAGGACGCCTTTGACCAGTTCGGGATCGAGCGCCGAGGTGGCCTCATCGAAGAACATGACCTCGGGCCTCATGGCGAGCGCGCGGGCGATCGCCACCCGCTGTTGCTGGCCTCCCGAGAGATTGCCGGGCCGCGCGTCTGCCTTGTGCTTGAGGCCCACGAGGTCGAGCTGATCCAAAGCCTCGGCCCGCGCCTGATCCTTCGGCAGCCTGCGGAGTCTGCGGAGGGCGAAGGCGACGTTCTCCACCACGGTCTTGTGCGGGAACAGGTTGAACTGCTGGAACACCATGCCGATACGCCGGCGCAGTTCGTCCGGGTTGTCCTTGAGCACCGACCTGCCGTCGAGCAGGATGTCTCCCTGGTCGGGCTCGATGAGCCGGTTCATCACGCGAAGGAGAGTCGACTTGCCGGATCCCGACGGCCCGATCACGGAGGCGGTGCGGCCCTTCTCGACGCGGAGGTCGATTCCGCGGAGGACGTGGTTCGATCCGAACGAGAGGTGAACGCCCTTTGCCTCGAGGGAGCCGGATGCGAAGTGGGTCTCAGACACGTGCAGCCCCCTTGCCGATCGGCGCAGCGAGTTCGTCCGGCTCGGCCTTCTGCGCCTTCCCAGTCCGCAGACGGCGGTCGAACCAGTTCACGAAGTGCGTCAACGGAATGGTCATTGCGAGATAGAACAGGGCGGCAGCCACGTACGGGGACAGGTTCCCCGTGTTGGCCGCAGTGTCCTGGCCTATCTGGAAGAGCTCGCGTTCGCCGGAGGTCAGCCCGAGAGTGAAGACGAGCGATGAGTCCTTGATGAGCGCAATGAGCTGGTTCACGAGGGCAGGCAGCACGCGGCGGACGCCCTGAGGCACCACGATCATCCGCATGGAGGGGCCGTAGCCGAAGCCGAGGGCCCGGGAGGCCTCAAGCTGGCCCTTGTCGACGCTCTGGATCCCGGAGCGGAAGATCTCGCCGATGTACGCCGAGGACATGAGGGACAACGCAGCTATTCCCATGGGATACGGGCTCGTGATCCCGGTGAGCTGGCGGAAGATCGGGCCGAAGCCCAAGCCGATCGCGAGGATGGTGAGAACCGCCGGGAGTCCACGGAAGACGTCCGTGTACACCCGGGCGGCCCACCGCGCCACAGGATTGCGCGAGATGCCCATCAGCGCGAGCACCATGCCGATGAAGCAGCCGATGGCCGCGGACACGACTGCGAGCACGAGCGTGTTCAACAGGCCCACCGTGAACATCGCGGGCAGGACGTCGCCGATGACCTTCCAGTCGAAGAAGGTCTCGCCGAGCTTGGACAGATCCATGTGGCGCCCGTCCTCTACTTGGCCGCTGGGACCTGGACGGCCTTGCTGCCCGGCTTCCAGCCGTCAGGAGTCTGCTCCTTGAGGGTGGGGCGGTCCGGGTACCACTGGGCCGTGAGCTTCGACCACGTACCGTCGGCGATCACCGCGTCGAGCGCCGAGTTGAGCGCATCGGTGAGGGCCTGGTTGCCCTTCGCCACCGCGTAGGCCGTGAAGTTCTGGGTGTTGACCTTCTTCTGGGCGATGGTCGTGCCGTCACCGGGCTTCACCGCGCCCTCGGCCTGCTGTGAGGGAGCCACCCAGGCGTCGATCTGGCCGCTCTTCACGTTCGCGTACACCGTGTTGTAGTCGGGGAAGCGGACCGGGTCGAGCTTGAGGGTGTTGGTCACGAAGTCGTCCTGCACCGTGCCCTGGACGACGCCGATGCGCACGCCCTGCTTGAGGTCGTCGAAGGTCTTGACCGAGGCGCCCTGCTTCGTGACGATCGCCATGTAGCCGAAGTCGTAGCCGTTCGTGAAGCTGACGGTCTGGCGGCGCGCGTCCGTCGTGGAGATCGAGGATGAACCCATATCGAACTGCTTGTTCGCGACCTGGGCGAGCAGGCTCTGGAACTTCGTCGAGGCGAACTCGACCTTGAGCCCGAGCTTGGCGGCCATGGCCTTGAGGAGTTCGTTGTCGTAGCCCGTGAAGTTGCCCTTGTCGTCGATGTAGATGTTCGGCGGGGCGTCCGAGAGGGTGCCGACCTTGATCACGCCGGGAGTGATGAGGCCGAGCTTCGACGTATCGATCTTGTCGAGCGGGGTCACCGAGGCGGTCGTGTACTTGTCGGTGGACTGCTGGTCCGAGCCCTTGAGGGCGTCCGTGGGCGAGCTGGACGCGCTCGTCGCGCCGCCGCAAGCGGCGAGGGTCAGGGCAAGCACTGCGGCCATGGGGGCGGCCGCGAGCCACTTGGGGGCCTTGAACTTCATGGGCCTTCGCTTTCATTTGGGAATGCAGGACGCGCGGAAACGGCCGTGTATAGCACGGCCACAGGCGCGTTGGGGGCTGCACACCATTATGTGCGGAGGCTGTGAAACATTCTTTTTCGGAACTTATTTCTAGAGCAGGCCCCCTTCCTCGAACAATCTTCGGCCATAGGGGGTCGGCGCCTCGACTCGGGCAGCTCCCTGCCTCGGCCTGCTGAATAGAAGCCAGCCCCGCCGCCACGTTCTGTCGTGAAATAGGGATGTGAGATCTGTCTCAGAGCTCGCACAACTGCGGCTCGGTCTGCAACATCCTCCGGCGAAGCTCGCGGCTCAGAACCCGCTCCGCGTCGCGTCGACGGGCGCGAGGACGGGCCAATCGCCCTCGACGACCGCGGCCGGCTTCGTCCGCCGAAGGTAGGCCTGAAAGTCCGCGGCCTGCGCGAGCGACCAGTCCACCTGGCTCCGATGGAGAGCCGTGGCCGGCTTGTCCAGCTCGGGGAACCTGACGGCCATCGCATCGAGCAGCTGGACCGCGGCGAGCGCGTCTGCGGCCGAGGTGTGCGCGTCGTCGAGCACCACTCCGTACTGTTCACACAGCGCACCGAGCGTCCGCTTGCCTTTGCGGAAACGCTCGACCTGCTTGTTGATGACGTACGGATCGAGGACCGGGAAGCGGGTTAGCTGCGGCAGTCCGTGGCGCGCACACTCGGCGGCCATGACAGTGAAGTCGTAGACAGCGTTGAACGCGACGACGGGGACCTCGTCGTCGAACAGCTTCTGGAGCACCGCGGAGATCTCTGCGACGACCTCGGCGGCAGGACGGCCTTCAGCCCGCGCACGCTCCGTCGTGACGCCATGCACTTGGGATGCCTCCGCGGGGATTTCCACGCCAGGGTCCGCGAGCCACTCGTGCGCGGATTGAACCGCCCCATCGGGGCCGAGCACGACGATGCTGGCCGTGACGATACGTGCCGCGCGGGCGTTGCGACCCGTCGTCTCGAGGTCGAAAGCGGCACGCGATCTGGTCTTCCACGTCATGTCCCACACGCTAACGGGGTGGTCCGACATTCCCGGATCAGGCACGCCGAGCACCTAGGCTGGGGACCATGCGGGACGAGTTTGTGGAGGCGGTGCTCGCCGTCGTCGAACTCGTTCCGGCCGGCTCCGTGCTGGCCTATGGAGACGTGGCGGAACTCCTGGGGGCCGGCGGCCCGCGTCAGGTGGGAAGTGTCATGTCCCATTTCGGCAGCCAGGTCGCGTGGTGGCGCATCATCAAGGCGAGCGGCGCCGCGCCCGAGGGGCACGAGGTCGAAGCGCTCGGCCATTATGTCGAGGAATCCACGCCGCTCCGAGGCACTCCCGGGCACGGGAACTGGCGTGTGGACATGCAGCGCGCGCGGTGGGCGCCGGACGACGGCGAGCTCGACTCAGTGGATGCAGTCGCCGAAGCGCTGTGGCAGCGCCTGCATCGCGAACCCCCAAGAATGTCGGACCCCGATGGTGGACTCCTCCCATGACGTTGCGCCTGCTTCCGCCTCTGAACCCGGCCGGATCTCGCGTCTGGTCCCCCTCCGAGGACCAGCACGCCGTGCTCGACCTCAGGCACGGCTCCGGACCGGTCCTCGTGTGGGGAGCACCGGGCACGGGCAAGAGCCGTGTCCTTGTCGAGGCCGCCGCGCTCCGCGTCGAAAGGGACGGCGTCGATCCCGCCCAGGTCCTCCTGCTCGCGCCGACGCGCGCTGCGTCCGCGCGTCTGCGCGACGGGTTCACCGCGCGGCTCAACCGGAGCCTCAGCGCGCCCCCCGCGCGCACCTGGCAGTCCTACGCGTTCGACCTGATCCGACGCGCGCGGGCCGAGGGTCGCCTCGAGTGGCTGCCTCGGACCCCGCGTCTGCTTTCGGGCGCGGAGCAGGACCTTGTTGTGAAGGAGCTGCTCGAGGGGCACCGCGCCATGGGCCGAGGTCCCCGGTGGCCCAAGTCCGTGCAGGGCGCCCTCGCAACCCGCGGCTTCCGGCAGGAGGTCCGAGAGCTGTTCGACCGGGTCACCGAGTACGGCACGACGGCGCAGGAGCTCGCCGAACTCGGGCGGCGACTCAAGCGTCCCGAGTGGGAGGCAGCGGCGGAACTCTACCGCGAGTACCGGGACGTGCTCGAGCTCCGAATGCCCGAAGCCTTCGATCCAGCCGGAATCATCACGTCCGCGCGACAGATCCTTCTCGACGATCCTGAGCTGCTCGAGGCCGAACGCAAGCGGCTCTCCCTGCTCGTCATCGATGACGTGCAGGAGTCGAACCCGGCTGTGCTCGAACTCCTTGCGGTCCTCGGCAGCGGGCGGGACGTCATCGCTGCCGCGGCGCCCGACGTCGTCGTGCAGGGCTTTCGGGGGGCGCGGCCGGATCTCGTGCCGAAGCTGCGAGACCTTCTGGGAGGGGTCACAGAAGTCGGGCTCACTACCTCTCATCGGCTGACTCCCGCCGTCGCGGAAGCCTGGCAGAACGTTGCTGCCCGCATCTCCGCCGTCCCCGGAGGCAGGGCGGCCCGGCGGCTCGACCACGCATCGCTCCTTGAACCCGCGAGCGCCGTCGAGGCCCACATCATGCCCTCTCCCCTCCACGAGCTTCGCTACCTCGCCCACCGGATCCAGGACGCGCGGCTGCTCGGTGGGGTTGGCTACGGAGACATGGCGGTCTTGGTGCGATCCGGCGCAAAGATGGCCCAAGTACAGCGATTCCTCGCCACCCAGGGGATCCCGGTGAAGGTTCCGGTCGCCGAAACCGCCGTGCGGGACGAGGCAGCTGTCCGGCCCCTCCTGACTGCCTACCGAGTGGTCTTGGACCCCACGGCGCTCACCGCAGAGGCCGCCGTCGAGCTCCTAGGGTCCCGGATCGGCGGAGCATCCGCCCTCGAGCTGCGCCGCCTGCGCCAATCACTGCGTCAGCTCGAGCTTTCGGCAGGCGGCGGCCGTGCGAGCGATGCACTCCTCGTCGAAGCGCTCGAGGCGCCGGGGGCCCTCGCCGAGCTCGGAGTGGAGGGGCAGGCTGCGCGCCGGATAGCGCGCATGCTCGAGCGGGGACGTGCCGCGGCGGCGGAGGCAGGAGCGACGGCGGAGACCGTGCTGTGGGCGCTCTGGGACGCCGCGGGGCTTTCCCAGCGCTGGTACAGCCTCGCTCTCGCCGGTGGCCCGGTCGGCCTGCGCGCCGACAGGGACCTGGACGCGCTCATGGCGCTCTTCCACACGGCAGAGCGGTACGTCGATCGACTGCCCGGCGCCTCGCCCGCCCAGTTCCTCGACTACCTCGTCGAGCAAGAGATCCCCATGGACACGCTCGCTCCGAGAGCCCAGGCGGAGGATGCCGTCGAGCTCCTTACGCCCGCCAGCGCTGCTGGCCGGGAGTGGCGGTTCGTGATGGTGGCGGGTCTGCAGGACGGCGTGTGGCCCAACAACCGCCTCCGCGGGGAGCTGCTCGGGAGCGCGACCTTCACAGACTGCCTCGAGGTGGGGCCGCTCGATGCGATGCTCGTGACGCCGCGCACGCGACTCCGCGACATCCGGTACGACGAGTTGCGCATGTTCTCGGCCGCGGTCTCGAGGGCCTCCGAGAGGCTCGTCTGCACGGGCGTGCGGTCCGAGGACGAGGTCCCGTCACCCTTCCTGGACCTCGTCGACCCACTCCCGGACGGGGTCACGCTGCGACCCTGCACGGACGTCCCCCGCACCCTCGGGTTGCGGCCGCTTGTCGCCGAGCTCCGGCAGGCCGCCGAGGCTGGCGGCCGGGACGCCCAACCAGCCGCCGAACTCCTCGCGAGGCTCGTGCTGGCGGGGGCCGCCGGGGCGCATCCTGAAGACTGGTATGGGCTCGCCCCGCTCACGAGCAGCGCGCCGGTCGTCCCTCAGGATCAGCCCATCCACGTCTCCCCGTCCAAGGTGGAGACGGCGACCAAGAATCCGCTGGACTGGTTCATCTCGGCCGCGGGTGGCGAGGCTGCCACCGATTTCGCTCGCAGTCTGGGCACTCTCGTACACTCGATCGCCCAAGAGAGACCCAACGGGACAGCCGAGGACTACGTTGCCGATCTTGAGCGCCGCTGGCCCACCCTCGGTCAACCCGCGACCTGGGAGGGACGCCGAGAGCACGAGCGGGCCACCGCGATGCTGACCAAGCTCGCGCAGTACGTGCGTTCGACAGAGCGCGAACTCGTCGGCATCGAGGCCGACTTCGAAGCCCCGCTGGCGCGGCTCAGCGGCTCCTCTGTGGCTGAGCGCACCGTGATTCGCGGCCAAGTGGACCGGCTTGAGCGCGATGAGGAAGGGCGGCTCGTCGTCGTCGACCTCAAGACAGGACGGAGCAAGCCCCGCACGGCCGACGTTCCGCGGCATGCGCAGCTCGCCACCTACCAGGTCGCCGTGGCCGCCGGCGCCTTCGGGGAGGGAACCGAGGGGGAGACGGGCGGCGCGGAACTCGTACAGCTGGGGGACGCAGCCAAGGCGGTCTCGATCCAGCAGCAGCCTCCGCTCGCCGAGCCGGGCTGGGCGGTCGAGCTCATCGAGCGAGCGGCGGAGGCGATGTCCGGCGCGACCTTTGAGGCACGCCATGAGCCCGGGGCCGGACGCGGCGTCGGATGCAGACTCCCGGAGATCTGTCCGCTGTGTTCGCGGGGAAGGCAGGTGACGGAATGACCATCGACCTCGATGAGCTCCCGGGCGCTGCGGAGCCGGTCCAAGGTTCCGACAGCACGGAGCCGCGGTTCTCTCCGGAGGAACTCGCGGACCTTCTGGGCCAGCATCGGCCGACCGAGCAGCAGGCCCAGATCATCTCATCGCCGTTGACGCCGAGACTCGTCGTCGCCGGGGCGGGATCCGGGAAGACCGCCACGATGGCGGATCGGGTCGTGTGGCTCGTCGCGAACGGTCTCGTCCGGCCCGACGAGATCCTCGGCGTCACCTTCACCAGGAAGGCAGCCGGCGAACTGTCTGCTCGGGTCCGCGCACACCTGGCCAAGCTTGCCCGCGCCGCCCGGCACCATGGCCTTGAGCTGGCACCGGAGGCGCTTGACTCCGAGGCGATGGACCCGACCGTGTCGACCTACCATTCGTTCGCCAATACCGTGGTGCAAGACCATGGCCTGCGAATCGGAATCGAACGGGACGCCGTGCTGCTGGGGACCGCGCAGTCTTGGCAGCTCGCAGCGAGTGTCGTGGAAGGATACGACGGCGAGATCTGGGAAGGCTTCCCCGCGAAGAGCACTCTCGTGGGCGCGGTCATGAAGCTCGCCTCAGAATGCGCCGAGCACCTGCAGGAGGCCGAGGAGGTCGCGGCGTGGCTCGCCGAGGAGGCTTCCCGCCTCGCGAGCCTCCCACTCGCTTGCTCCGGGAGCGGTCGCGGACCCGGCGCGGCAGCGGCCAAGCTCGTCTCGACGCTGCGGTCGCGCGCGGCAGTCGCCGACCTCGTGGTGCGCTTCGCCGAAGCGAAGCGGCGGCGGGGCGCCCTCGACTACGGTGACCTGGTGGCCCTCGCGGCACGGATCGCCCGGGACGTCCCCGAGGCGGGGGCCCTCCTGCGCGATCGGTACCGCACAGTGCTCCTCGACGAGTTCCAGGACACCTCACACGCGCAGACCGTGCTCTTCTCGAAGCTCTTCGGGAACGGGCATGCGGTCATGGCCGTTGGCGACCCGAATCAGTCGATCTACGGCTTCCGCGGCGCCTCCGCCGGCCAACTCGCGGCATTCCCCGAGACCTTCCCCGAGGTCTTGCGCGATGGGCAGCGGAGGCGGGCTGCGATCAGCCACCTGACGACGGCGTGGCGTAACAGCGTCTCGGTGCTCGCCACGGCCAACCTTGCCGCTGGGCCGCTTCGCGGGACTGTCCCGTACGCGCCGAAGGCGGCCCGCGCCGAGGTGCGGAGCCTTGATCCGAGCCCAGTCGCCACCCCGGGACGGGTGGTGGTGGCGCGCTTCCGCGACGAGCTCGAGGAGGCGGCAGCCGTCGCAGAACAGCTCGCAGCCTTCGCGGCGACGTATGCAGAGGCGCCAGCGCGGGCGCAGACTCTCCCGACGATGGCCGTCCTCTGCAGGAAGCGCGCTCAGTTCGGCCCGATCCAGCGCGAGCTGGAGCGCCGCGGGGTCTCCTACGAAGTCGTCGGTCTGGGCGGACTGCTCGACACGCCGGAGGTGATCGACGTGGTCAGTACCCTGCGCGTCATCGCCGATCCGGGTCGGTCCGACGCGCTCATGCGACTTCTCGCCGGCGCCCGGTGGCGGGTCGGTCCGGCAGATCTCATGGCCCTCGCCGATTGGTCGCGGCACCTTGCGGCCCGGCGGGCGCGCGCGGCACGTCCCGCAGACCAGGAGCTTGACGCGCCGGGCACGGTCGAGGAAGCGCTCGTTGAGGGCGACCTCGCCGATGCCGCCAGCCTCGTCGAGGCCATCGATCGTCTGCCCCGGGAGGATTGGGTTTCTGGTGCAGGGCGCTCCCTCAGCGCGGAAGGGCTCAAGCGGCTCACTCGGCTCCGCGACGAGCTCCGGACGCTTCGGACGCTGACGTCTGACGATCTCGGGACGCTCATCGCTCAGGTTGAGCGGTCGCTCCTGCTCGACATCGAGCTTGCGGCCCGCCCGGGGGTCTCCCTTCACCAGGCCCGGCGCAACCTCGATGCCTTCCAGGAAGCGGCGGCCTCGTTCCTCGCCCAGTCGACCTCCTCGGAACTGCTCGCGTTCCTCGCATGGCTCGACGCGGCAGCCCAGGAGGAGTCGGGGCTGGACATGGCCCCGAGCGAGCCGGTTCCGGGCGCGATCCAGCTTCTGACCGTGCACGCCTCCAAAGGTCTCGAATGGGACGCGGTGGCAGTGGCCGGCCTCAACCACGGCGCGTTTCCGAGCGGTGGGAACGACCGCTGGACGAGCGGGGCAGAGGCCCTGCCGTGGCCGTTGCGGGGCGACCGGCATGAGCTTCCCCAATGGGACGCGGACCATCCGGACTTGAAAGGGTGCCTCGAGGCCGAGAAGGCCTTCGCGGAGGACGCGAGCGAGCACGCCGAGCGCGAGGAACGGAGACTTGCGTACGTCGCCTTCACGCGGGCTAAGGAGCTTCTCGTGGTCACGGGGTCGGCCTGGTCGGCGAGCCGGACGAAGCCCTCGGGACCGTCCGTGTTCCTGACGGAACTCCGCGAGGCTTCTGCAGACTACGGGTTCGAAGTCGTTGCCTGGGCTGAGGAGAGTGATCTACCTGAAGAGAACCCGCTCCATGCCGAGCCCGAGGTCGCCGTCTGGCCGTACGACCCGCTCGAAGGTCCGCTCGACGTCGCGACCGGGACGCGACGGAGGCTCTCACCTGGCCGGCGCGAACCCCTCGAACGAGCCGCGGGCGCCGTGCTTGCCGCCCTCCACACTGCCCGCGCTGACGCTCCAGGCGAAGACGCCGCTGCGGCCTACGGGATGACACCGCGCGCGCGTCGTTGGCTGCGGGAGGCGGAGCTCGTCCTCGCCGAGGGGGAGCGAGAAGCCGACGACGACGGGGTCCGCCTTCCCGAGCACCTCTCGGCGTCATCACTTGTAGCGCTGGGCGAAGACCCCGACGCCGTCGTCCGCCAGCTTCGCCGACCCGTGCCCCGTCGGCCTGGGATGGCCGCCCGCCGCGGCACGGCCTTCCACGCATGGGTCGAGGAGTACTTCGCGCAGAGCGCCATGCTCGACCTCGAAGGGCTCGATCACGCAGACGAGTTCGTCGACGAGGCATATGATCTGCAGTCACTCGTCGACGTCTTCCGCGCCTCCGAATGGGCCCATCGGAGCCCCACCTTCGTCGAAGTCCCGATCGAAACGCGGGTGGGGCCGGTCGTCGTCCGTGGCCGCGTCGACGCGGTCTTCCGCGACGCGGACGGTTCGTGGGAGCTCGTCGACTGGAAGACCGGACGGGCGCCCGCCGGTCGGGAGGCCGAGGCCCGAGCGGTACAGCTGGCCGTCTATCGGCTCGCGTGGTCCCGGCTGCAGGGCGTCCCCCTCGACCGGGTGAACGCCGCGTTCTTCTATCTGGCCGACGGCCGGGTGGTACGCCCCCAGAAGCTCGCGAGCGAGCAGGAGCTCGAGCGGCTCATCGCGTCGGTTCTGACCTGACCTCGGTTCCGCTGTCTCCAAGGTCCGCGGGGTCCACCACGGGGAGGGCGTCGGTGAGCGGCTCGGGCTCGGCATGCGGCTCATGCGAAGGCTCAACCGATGGAGGCAGGACGATGGGCACGGCGGAGGTGACGGCTTCGGGTTCCGCTGCTCGGGAGGGTTCCCCCGTCGAAGCCCCGGCCGTCTCCGCCGAGGACTCAGCGGCGCGATCCTCGGCCTCCTGTTCCTCGATGTCGGCCGCGAGCTGACGGAGCATATCCTCGCCGTCGGCCGCAGCTTGAGAGTCGTGGAGCATGAGGGCCTTCACGAGGTACTGGGCGAGGGCGAACTCTGCGGCCAGCGCCGCGCGGCGCAGGAGATGCGGATCGACGGGTTCCTTGCGCGCCTCGTGGTATGCGGCGACAACTGCGTCCACGAAGTCCGGCTCGTTCGAGGCTACGAGCCAGGCGAGATCGTCGGCCGGGTCGCCCACCCGGAGGTCGGTCCACCCGGTTACGGCCGTCACGCGGCCGTCGTCAACCAGGAGATTGTCCTCGTGGAGGTCTCCGTGGACGACCGTCGGATTGAACCGCCACATGCTCACGTCTTCGAGTGCGTTCTCCCACCGGCGCAGGAGCACGGGCGGGATCTTCCCGGTCGTCGCCGCTTGGTCGAGCTCGTTGAGCCGGCGCTGGCGGAACTCGTTCGCTGTGTAGGCCGGGAGGTCGGCCCGGTCGACGAGCTCGGCGGGGAGCGCGTGGATTGCTGCGAGCGCTGCCCCGAGGTCGCTGACGAGTCGGGGGCCGCCGGCGGCCAGCTCTCCGAGTTCCCGGACGGTCCCGGCAAGGTGGGTGTAGACGCACGTCGTGAGTTCGCCCATACGGACCGTTCCCGCAATGGCCGGCATCTGGAAGGGCAGCTCGGCACGGACGGCGGGGCCGAACGCCCGCAGGACGAGCATCTCGGTCTCGAGGCGTGCGCTCGCCTCGGCGCCGCGCGGGGAACGGACACGCCAGCGCCGGCGGTCCGCGCCTTCGATAAGGGCCGAATCGAAGTCCGTCGCGTCATCTGGCGACGGGCCGACCGCCACGGGCTCGAGGCCTGGCACAGCAGCGGTCGCGAGGGCAGCCAGCTCCATGGGGGTACGTCTCACCCTGTTTACGGTAGCCCGCGCAGGCGGGCGGATCACGGCCCCGAGCGGCGTGTCACGTGTCCGTTTCGTCCACATGAGGCCATGAGCGGCATGCGACTGTCCGTGAGGCTCAGTACGGTAGGACTATGACCTCAGGCTCCGCCTCCCCCCGTTCGAGCTCGAACTCCACCTCAGGCTCCGCCGCTTCCGTCGATCCCACCTCCCGCGGTCCCTACGGCGGGAGCAGGGCGAACGGTGAGGGCCCGGTGGCTGGAGCCCTCTCGTCTGCGCTTCTGCCGGTCCTGCCCGCCGCCCTCGACCGACGGAGCGAGGATCGCGGCGACCCGGCCTTCCTCGGCTCGATCGTGCGCGAGCAGGGGACTCTTGCGCTGCTGCTCGCGCAGCATCGTGCCGCGATGGAGGGGGAGAGGCTGGTCCTTCTTCCGGCAGCCGAGCTCCCGGCGGAGTGGCTCGAGGGACTCGTGGTGTACTTGGGCCGCGTGCCCGATGAGGCGCGGCTCGGGGACGATGGAGAAACAGCGCTCGAGAGGGGCGCTGACGTCGTCCTCGTCGTGCTGCCCGAGCCCATCGAACCGATCGCGGGCGTCATGTCCGAACCAGCGACGGAGGGCGCGGGCCTGCTCCCTCAGGCCACGCAATGGTCGGGCTTTCGAGAGGTCGGCGCCGCCATGCATCCCTTCGAGGCCGGCCTCCTGCTCGAAGCGAACGCGATCGCCAACTGGCACGTGACCCATCCGCGGTGTCCGCGCTGCGGAGCGCCCACGGAAGTGGTCACGAGCGGGTGGGTGCGTGTCTGCACGGAAGACGGCTCCGAGCACTTCCCGCGGACGGACCCGGCCATCATCGTCACTGTCGTGGGGCCCGACGAGCGGGTGCTCTTGGGTCGCGGCGCTCGCATGCGGTCCACCATGTTCTCGACCCTTGCCGGCTTCGTCGAACCGGGGGAGTCCCTCGAGCAGGCCGTCGTCCGCGAGATCGCGGAAGAGGTGGGCGTCCGGGTCTCCGCGTGCCAGTACCTCGGTTCCCAGCCGTGGCCGTTCCCTGCATCCCTCATGCTCGGCTTCACTGCCCGGACGGAGGATACCGTGGCGAGGCCGGATGGAGAGGAGGTCGTCCGGGCACGCTGGTTCGAGCGCGAGGAACTTCGTGCTGCCGTTGCGGCCGGCGAGGTCACCCTCCCGACGCGCGCGTCGATCTCGCGTGCCCTGATCGAGCACTGGTACGGGGGCCCGATCGAGGATCGGGACCCCGAGCAGGCCAGAGCATGACGACGGAGGCCCAGTCCCTCGAGGATCGCCTTCTCGGCGGCCTCGACGACGAGCAGCGCACGGTCGCCACAACGCTTCAGGGATCCCTCTGCGTCCTCGCAGGCGCGGGCACGGGCAAGACGCGTGCGATCACGCACAGAATTGCCTACGGCGTCCACGCGGGCGTCTACCAGCCACAGCGCCTGCTCGCCGTGACCTTCACCTCGCGTGCTGCTGCAGAGATGCGGAGCCGCCTGCGCGACCTGGGCGTCGGTGGAGTTCAGGCACGCACGTTTCACGCCGCCGCGCTGCGCCAGCTCCAGTACTTCTGGCCCCATGCGGTAGGGGGGCAGCTCCCCGGCCTGCTCGAGCACAAGGCGCAGGCGATCGCGGAGGCGGCCCGGCGACTCCGCATCACCGTGGACCGTGCCGCGATCCGCGACCTCGCGTCGGAGCTCGAATGGGCAAAGGTCTCAATGCTCACGCCGTCCACCTACCTGCAGGGGGCGAACGGCCGAGGTGAGCCTGGGGGCCTGCCGCCGGCGACGGTGGCGCGCCTGTTCCAGGCCTACGAGGATGTCAAGATCGACAGGAATCTGATCGACTTCGAAGACGTCCTCCTCATCACTGTCGGGATTCTGCAGGAGGATCCGAAGGTCGCGGCGGAGGTCCGTGAGCAGTACCGGCATTTCGTGGTCGACGAGTACCAGGATGTGTCACCCCTGCAGCAGCGGCTTCTCGACCTGTGGCTCGGGGGCCGCGAGGAACTCTGCGTGGTCGGGGACGCGAGCCAGACCATCTATTCCTTCACCGGCGCAACGTCCGCCCATCTCCTCGAATTCGGTCAGCGATTCCCCGACGCAACGGTCGTGAAACTCGTGCGCGACTACCGATCCACGCCCCAGGTCGTGGCCCTCGCCAACAGCCTTCTGGGAGCGCGCCGCAGTGGCGGACCGGCGGCGGACCGGCTGTGGGCCGAGCCGCTCCAGCTCGTGGCCCAGCGACCGTCGGGGCCGCAGCCGGAGTTTGCCGAGTGCGCCGACGACGAGGCCGAGGCAACCGCGGTCGCCCAACGCATCGGCCACCTGGTCGCGGCAGGCACGGAACCGAAGGACATCGCTGTCCTGTTCCGCACGAACGGACAGTCCGAGGCGTTCGAGCAAGCGCTCACCGCGGGCGGGATCGGCTACCAGCTCCGCGGAGGCGAGCGGTTCTTCAACCGCCGGGAGGTCCGCGACGCGCTCCTCCAGCTCCGAGGCGCGGCAAGGACTCAGCCGACGGGCGTCCCCCTCGGCCAAGGCGTCCGTGACGTGCTCTCATCGCTCGGCTATGCCGAGACCGCGCCTTCCGGCAGCGGGGCGACGCGGGAGCGTTGGGAGTCGCTCTCGGCGCTCGTCTCGCTCGCGGACGAGCTCTCGGCGAGCCGCGGCGAATCGTTCGGCCTTGCCGAGTTCGTGATCGAGCTGCACGAGCGGTCCGCTGCCCAGCACGCGCCTGCCGTGCAGGGCGTCACGCTCGCCTCGTTGCACGCTGCCAAGGGCCTCGAGTGGGACGCCGTCTTCCTCGTGGGACTGAGCGAAGGGCTGGTCCCGATCTCATTCGCCGATACCCCTGTCACCGTGGACGAGGAGCGGCGCCTGCTCTACGTGGGGATCACGAGGGCGCGCGAGTTCCTCCATCTTTCCTGGTCGCTCTCGCGAACCCCGGGCGGCCGGGCACATCGACGCCCGTCGCGCTTCCTGGACGGCCTGCGGCCGGGGAGCATGCGCACGACGACGGCGGCTGCAGGCGGCGCCTCGGCTCGCCGTCGGCGCGAGTCCCGCGGGCCGGCCGTCTGCCGAGTGTGTGGCGGCGTGCTCGAATCAGGCGCCGAACGCAAGGTGGGACGCTGTGCCGACTGTCCGCCGTCGTATGACGAGGCCACGTTCGAGTCGCTGCGCGCTTGGCGCCTTGAGCAGGCTCGGGAGGCGGACGTGCCGGCG
This sequence comes from Sinomonas sp., assembly GCF_036848755.1. Lineage (NCBI taxonomy): Bacteria > Bacillati > Actinomycetota > Actinomycetes > Micrococcales > Micrococcaceae > Sinomonas > Sinomonas sp. The sequence continues at coordinate 19,390 of NZ_DAIUJO010000070.1, forward strand.
TTCGTCGTGTTCACGGATGCGACGCTCACGGCCATTGCCGAGGCGAGACCGGGGAGCCTGGAGGATCTCGCCAAGGTCGCAGGCGTAGGCAAGGCGAAGCTCGACCGGTACGGCGACGCGGTGTTGGAGCTGCTCCGTGGCGCCTGAGGTCCCCCAGCCGCTGGGGAGCTCCAACGGCTCCCCGCCGCCCGTCGAGGTGCGTCGCTCGGCGCGTCGCCGCAAGACCGTGAGCGCGTTCTGGGAGGGCGGAACCGCCGTCGTCGCCATTCCCGCGCGATTCACGAAGGCCGAGGAGAAGGCATGGGTCGAACGGATGGTGGACCGCCTTGAGCGGGACCGCTCAGGTCGAGGAGGCCCTCGCAGCGATCAGGAACTCGTGGCCCGCGCGGCCGAGCTCTCGGAGCTCTTCCTCGACGGCCGGGCGCGGCCCGAGACGGTGCGATGGGTGACGAACCAGTCGACTCGTTGGGGCTCGTGCACGCCGGGGGAGCGGAGCATCCGCCTCTCGCATCAACTCCAGGGAATGCCGCAGTGGGTCGTCGACTACGTGCTTGTGCACGAGCTCGCTCATCTTCTCGTCGCGGGGCACAACCCCAAATTCTGGTCCCTCGTCGAGCGCTATCCGCGGACGGCGGAGGCTAAGGCGTTCCTCTCCGGCGTCTCGTTCGCGGCCTCGCGAGGCCTTACGCCGGAGGGTCCCCCCGCCTAGAATCTGGGCCATGAGCCAGCTTCCAGCCGGGTACGCGAAGTATCTCGAGGGCCGCAGCAACGACTTCGTCGAGACCGTCCGACCGGTCCTGCTCCAGTCTGCAGCCGACGGGCTGCACGGGGTCAGGATCGTCGCGAACGAGCCCCACGCGCTGCAGGCGCTCGTCGACGACCGCATTCCCTTCGGGACGATCGTCGAGGACGTCGACTAGCCAAGTCGGCCTTTGCGAGTAGCCGGGGCGGTCTCGCCGAGCCTCAGGCGCCCGCTCGCGGCTCCCCGCCGTCGTCGTCCGTCCCGCCATCGTCGTCCGTTCCTTTGTGCCCGGAGCCGCTGTCGGACGGGTCGTCCTCGGGCTTTCCCGCAGCCTTCCCCTCGTTCAGCGAGTCGGCGTCGTCCTCGGGTGCATCGGAGGCCGTCTCGGGGGCCCCCTCCGAGGCCCCCTCCGTCGGGTGGTCGAATC